>CAYGOW010000151.1:0-8287 GCA_964351425.1 uncultured Roseivirgaceae bacterium | reverse complement strand
GATGTTGATCTCGATGGTGATCTGGATTTACTATTTCAAACACTTGAACGCCCGAGAATATATTTAAATGACGGACAGGGTTTCTTCACCGATGAGACGAATCAATTACTGCCCGGACTCACCGGAATGGGCATTGATGTAGAATGCTACGATTTTTCAGGGGATGGTAAGCCGGATTTGTATTTTGGTAATTTTCGAACCGGGGATTTTTATTTTATTCAGGAATGAGGTGGGGCTTAGCTCATATCTTTATTCTCCTGCTTGGAGTGCTCGCCTGTTCCTGCAGACAAAAGGAAGAAAAGTCCATGATACTCGGATCTTGGCAAGTAGTTGAGTACTGGAGTGACGGGAGTAAAATGGAGTTAGAGCGTATGATCCGTTTTTACAGTGACGGAACCTATAATACCTTCGAAAATGAAGGTGACACCATCTCGGGCGAATGGCGTATCCGTCATGAAGTACTGGTACTTTATCAGCCTGAACTCAAAGACATGCACGGCAATCGTATCATGGAACCATTTACCAGGGCCTGGAAGACTGTTATTTCAGAAGAATGGATGCTCTTGGAAGGTACAAGCCGATCCAATACGGCCGGAATGCAATTGATCCTTAGGAGAAAGGAATAAATCAGTTCCAATCATTCAGGACGAGTGTACTGGGTTTATTTTGTAAATCCTTGAGATAACGCAATTCCATATTATTCATGGTAGAGTTTCCTTGCTCGTCTTCCAATATTCCATAATGAAACGGACGATGAAGGCCAATGATCTGATCCGACTCATGAATAATATTACGCGCCCATGTGAAATCTCGGAGGGTTGGTTTAACTATATCGTTGTGTGCCCTGTTGTCCTCAAGGGCGACATTTGCGATAATTCGAATATCATATTCATCCACCAGTGAGCGAAATCCTGAAATCACATCTTCGGCAAGATAAAAGTCTCCCTGGTATACCTTTCCGCAAAGAGAATTTAAATCATCGATGATAACGGTATCAAATTGTTCTTCAGCCAGCCAGGGTCCGATATTCTCACAATATTCAGAATCATAAAAGGGAAGCGAATCCTCTATGGTCAGATCCTGTGGAGAATAGCTATCCATACCAAGCCGGTCAATTAAATTTTCCGAATAGTCGTGATAGCTTATAAAAAGTACCTTTTCATAAAAGGATAAATGATGGGCCATCCTGAGAGTAAAAGTTGTCACCCCCATTCCGGCTTTTCCCCCCAGACATATGAGTCCGTCAGAAAGAGAAAGTCTTGAAAAATCTGCCATGCTCCGAAACAATTAAAAGAGATAATTAGCAGAAGGTACTATTTTCAAGAATATGATGCAATCTTTTAAGATGAACCCTTCATTAATTCATTTTAATAAGGTCATAGTTATTATTTATATATAATTTTATATTAGATTATTTACATTAATAAAATTCACCTGGTGTTTTCAGCGCTAATTAAATGTCATTCTGAAATCAATCCATTCTTCGATAAGTTTCGGAATAAATCCGATTGCCATTCTCGTCGACTTCCGTCTGGATATAATAATCATCGCCGATATCAAGGACCCAGTTAAAAATCCGGTTTGAGTCCAGAACATTCATCATGTAGTGAGAGCCAAATTCCATGTTTTCAACAAACGAATCGCCATCGATCATATAAATGCCATATCCAAACAGCTGTACAGAGTCTACCGGTTGCTGGCGACTCCACATGACATGTCCATCCTGGTACATTTTTACTTGCCGATACCCTTCAGACATTAGTACCGTATCCGAAATTTCATTGTTATCATAAAAATAGTAATGAGTCATTTCCCATGTTCCCTCCAGTGAAGGTTCCATAACATCCTCCGCAACCGGTTCAGAGACCGGTTCATCCTGTGATTCAGGTGTTGCGCAGCCTATGAGCATAAGGCCCACTACTGCCATCAATAGTCTTTTCATGGTAGTTGGAAGTTGGTGTATGAATAATTTACAAAAAAATCAGCCGAAATCGTAGTGATTTATCGGTTCAGACAACCAACCAAATAAATTATAACAGGACTGAAGAAAAAGAAGGCCAAAAAATGCCAGACAGGAAAATTGCGTGCTATTTCTGAAATTGTTCCTCCACGCGATCGTATTCCGAGAGTATTTTATCGGCAGCGAAGATGTGGTAAACGCCAGACGCCACGAATCCTAGCAAAACAATCCGAATTATCAGGCCAATGAACCCGATCCGGTCAAAGTGGACAAAATCAACACTTGAAGCAGACAGAAGGACTACAAAGGCGATGATCACTGGTATCATAGGATTCTTTCGGGAAAGCATCCCCAGCATAATAATCACCAGGCTCACGCAGCAAACGAACAACGTGCTGATAAATGACTCTGACTGTAGCAAGCCAAAGATCATATAGGCAGTACCTACATAAAAAAGAAGCCGTGAGGCACGCTTAGTTTTGTCAGCGGCAAGTTCCTTTTTAATCTTGATTGCCAGTAGTTTACCTTTTAATTTATCTTTTGTCATACGTGACGCATTACTTTCTAATGAATCTCATTTTTTACCAACAGGTAACCCGATGATCGACTTATTTATCCGGGTAATCTTACATCGAATTAGGATAAATGATTCTATATTTACCTATGCTTTTAGGTAACATACCCATTGATCTTGAGGAAGTGCCCCAACTGGAACAAATACCTCATCAGGGTCATCCAATCGAGTTTCGTAAAGAGTTGATTCTACTTACTTCCATCCCGTTTATAATTCTGCTGGCGGGTCCGGTAACCCTGGCCATTCTGGGGAAACTTCTCATTTCCGCTATTTCAATGGCCGTTTTAGTTATGCTTTACGGATTCGCATTGCTTGTGGTATTCAAAAGCTTCCCGGTACGCGGATACGCCCTGCGCGAGTTAGATATATCCTATAAGAAAGGATGGATATTCTTTAGTCATATCACCATTCCTTTTGCCCGGGTACAACATTCTGAAATCAGTCAGGGGCCGGTGGACCGATTCTTCAAACTAGTCACTTTACAGATTTACACGGCGGGAGGATCCTCATCCGACTTAAAAATCCCGGGCTTACCACGGGAGGAAGCAGAACGGCTGCGCGATTATATATCCCAGTATCATGATTGATCAGATAGACTTTTCTGTTCCTCAGCGTCAAAGCCTGATCGGCATTGTTGTCTATTTATTGCGGAATGCACGGATCATTCTGAGTTTGGGAGTGGGTATTATTGCCATCGGAAATGAGAATCCCGTGGTGTTTACCTGGCTTATCGTAGGGGTAGCAATCATATCCCTTCTCATTGCCTACATATCCTACCTTCAATACAAAAATTTCACTTTTCAGATTTCGAACGACGAACTGATTATTCATCGAGGTGTCATTGTTAAAGACAAAAAAACAATTCCACTCAGCCGGATACAATCTGTACACATTGAACAGAATATCATTCAGCAAGCCCTTGGCGTGGTAGGTTTGAAAATTGATTCGGCCGGATCCAGCGAAAAGGAACTTGAAATCGCTGCTTTGAAAGAACCCATTGCCCGTCATTTCCGGGATCTGCTCAAGCAGGCTAAAATTAACACAGCTGAACCAGTCGAAGCAATAGATACAGTGGAAGAAGAACCCGAACAGGTTCTGGTAAAGCTAACTCCTCTGGACTTGCTTAAAGTCGGTTTAACGGAAAACCATGTTCGAAACGGGCTGGTGGCCGTCCTGGTGGTTTATGGCTATATTACCCAGTACCTGGACTTTGCAGAAGACTATATATACGGGTATGTCGGCGAATATATGGAAGACGTACCAGGTCAGTTGCTCCGCGCCGGACTCGCCTTGATCCTCGCGGGGGTTGTGGTATTTATTGTTGTTAGCGTGTTTATTTCGCGGGGGCGGACGGTACTAAAGTTTTTTGATTTTAGGGCGGCGATCCAGGGCGAGGTCCTTGAAATACGCAGCGGATTACTCAAAAAAAATGAGATCCGCATTCCTGTACATAAAATTCAGTATCTCCGATGGGACTCCAATCCACTACGTCGCCTTCTTGGCTTCATGACCGTAAAAGTATTCCAGGTAGAGCCCGGAAAGCAACAGAAAAAAATGCAGGTAGAAATACCGGCCTGTTATCCTGCCCAGGCCAAAGCATTGGAGCAACTTGTTTATGAAGAGGAAGTCCGGGAATCAGATTCCGTAATTCACGCAGATAAGTGGGCCTATACGCGTTTTTATTCCATTCTTTTCGGAATCCCTGTCATAGCCTGGGTCCTGGTGCAGTATTTTCTTTATCCCGTATTATGGTATTTACCGCTCTTGTTGCTTCCTGTCATTACCTTTGTGGCTTATCAATACGGAAAAAGTGTTCAGATAACCTTTTTTTCCGAGTACCTCGTCATTCAAAAAGGGTGGATCTTTCCAAGTCGCACAGTTTTATCGTATTACAAAGGACAGGCTGTTCGGTTTTCAAATAATATATTTCTTCGCCATCGCCACCTGGCGCACCTCATATTACACACCGCCTCAGGCTCAGTTCGAATTCGGTACATATCCGAAACAAACGTCAGAGCCGCCTGCGATTATGTCGTTTACAAAATTGAAACCTCCAGGAAATCCTGGATGTGATGTCACTTCGATAAAAGGACAGGTTGCGACAATGATTTGCCCTCTTGTGGGAGAATTATACAGGTCCTAATGGGATGTCCGTGCAGGCTTATTCACCAATTATAAAATTCACCTTATCCACTCCCGTATTTCCGGTTTTCGGGTTGTAAGCATAAATAATGACTTCATAATTCCCGGGAGCTGAAACAGGAATCCTGCCGGCAAACGTGTTTACCTTGCTCGTTATGGGCATTGGTACTTCTTTGGCCAATTCTCCATCCCTGTAGACAAGTGCCTTCACTTCCATTTCCTCCGAATCCCATAATCCGCCTTCACTCAAAGGACAGCCACACATCATCACCACATTGGCCTTGACATCCACCATGCTCAAGGGCAGGTCGGCTATTTTAAGCGTTTCATGGGTCTGCGGGGCCAGGGCATTCACAACCATTCCGGGTATTTCGATGATCAGTCCGTCCCCTTCCACATGTTTTCCTGGCACCACCCATATCTGGGTGGATGCATGCACTGTCGCTTGTCGCTCGTTAACGGGCGCCCAAACCTCAACATTTACAAATACCGGGTCTTCAATATCCAGCATGGCAAGAAAGCCCGCCGTATTATCATTGGTCAACCTGCCGTTACGTGAATGGGGCTGCCGCATGATCACGTCCGTATTGCCTGTACTTCCGGCGGTATACCCCGTTGCGAGTATGCGGCCTGATATCACTTCAGTCACTTTAACAAAAGCTCCACCAATTGAACTACCGATAAACTTGGCATCCTTCGCCTTGGCACGAACCATGAGACGGGTCGGAATTGCGAAGGATGAAACCGAAAAGAAAATCAGAAAAAGGAATATGAGTCGACGCATCTTTTTTTGTATTAAAATACACTGAATTTACCCTAAATACAAGATGGCCAATCACATGAATCAGCCAAATCAATTCCCCTGAAAAGAATATTTTCCCAAAATGGGACAGTACAACCGCATGTAGCCGGCCAAATACACCTTCCGGCACTGATTATTAAAATGGCATGATGTATGAATGATTTTCAGGAAACCAAATCAAACTGGATATGAACAGTCGAGAAATTACAATTGTAAAATGGATGGTTGGAGCGATTTACATCATACTGGCGATCAGTATTCTCACTTCCCTTCTTTTGTAAGATGGCTTATTAGTCCTTCTTCTTGAGCGATTTGAAGAATTTGGCCCAATTAAATGGGTTAAGAAGTGGATTGGGCCGGGGACCGAAATTATCATTTTGGTATTCTACCCAGTTATTCAGGTACCAACTGGAGTTCATCGAAGCGTCCATGGGTGTTGTCTCAATCATCAGACGCAGCAATTCATCATTAAGATTTTGTTCGTTGACATTCTCCTTTACCGGTAGGTTCAGCGCGATAACAGCCTCTTTCAGCACTTCCTCTGTAGGAAAGGGCATTATTTCCACTTCATCCAGGTAGGTAATGTCAGAAACCAGTTCGACGATAATAGTCAGATTATCCTTTTCAGACTGTGGAATCTTGTAATACTGCTTTTCAAAACCGATAGCGCTAACAACAATTTCATCCCCTTCAAGGACCGGCATGGAGAAATATCCGACCCGGTTGGAAGTTGTTCCACGACCTGCTTTAGGCACATAAATATGCACTCCCGGCACGCCACTGGTAGTGTCATCGGCACTTAAAATTATTCCTGAAAGTTGAATGATTTTTCGCTGACCCTGACCATAGGATGCTGTGTACGACATGACCAACATGACCCCTAAAGTCAGTAAAATACCGAAAGATTTAATTGATATACGTGAGGTTTCAATCACCGGATCAGCCCTAATAATTCTTCGAAGATATCAATTGAACGACAATTTTCCATAATTTGTTCGCAATAATTAGCACTCTGTCTAAATTAGTACGGCCTATCGAATCCAAAACCCATGGAGCGTATAATTTATTGTATCTTTACCTTAGTTTATGCGACTCAAGAATTTCAGTTTGTCTTTTGGCTCCCAGATTTTTAAGGCTTGTTCGGACGAATCACGCTTGCGAATTCTGCACCTGATTCTTAAAAACAGGGAAATGTGCATTTCGGACCTGGAGCAGGTACTGGATTTTACCCAGACCAAAACCTCCCGGCACCTTATTTATCTGAAAAACTCCGGCATTCTCAATGCCCGGAAACAGGATCAGTGGGTTTTCTACTATCTGAAGGACGAGGTATTGGATATCATCGACCAGATTTTTCAATTCCTGAAAAAAGATCAGACACTGAACAGGGATTTTGAAACCTATCGAACAATGCACTCCAATCGAGCGTTAGCCGTTAACAAACTTGAAACACGCTCCTGGCAACGATGAAATCCTATGACGCTATATTTTTTGATCTCGACCACACACTCTGGGATTATGAAACAAATTCAAGGCTGACGCTTGAAGAACTTCACGCAGAATATGGATTGTATACCACCTATGGAATTACATCCCAACAGTTTCTCACAACTTTCGGCAAGGTCAATCACACCCTTTGGGATCGTTATAACCGGGGGGAAATTGACCGGGAGGTAATCCGCACCAGGCGATTTCAGCAAATACTGGCAAAGTATTTTGTGGAAGATGACGCCTTATCCACTACCTTATCGAGTGAATATATCGGGCGTTGTCCGACAAAAACATCGCTGTTTCCCTATGCCATGGAAATCCTGCACTACCTGCAGGAAAAATACCCACTTTACATCCTGACCAATGGTTTTGACGATGTGCAGGATATAAAATTGAGCGCATCATCCATTAAAAACTTTTTCCGCAAGGTCATAACCTCTGAGACCACGGGCCATCGCAAACCTTCGCGTGAAATTTTTCAGCATGCGGTCGATTGTGCGGCGGGTCAACCCGAACGTTGCCTGATGATCGGCGACAACCTGCAGGCAGATATCGCAGGGGCACTGAATGCAGGGTTGCACGCAGCATTTTTCAATCCTAATAACACCCGCCATTCTCTTACCCCGCAGTTTGAAATCAACTGCCTGAGCGAAGTGAGGAATATCCTTTAAAAACGAAGTCATTTTACTGGCAAATGGCTAATTTTGCAGGCGAATATTTCACTCATAAATCATTGATTCATGCCTAAAGGAATTTATAAAGTCCCTCAGCCAGCGAATGAACCTGTGCTTTCTTATGCACCAGGATCTGCAGAAAGAAAAAATCTTAAAGAAGCATTATCAACAGCTCGTGCCCAGCAAGTAGACATCCCTATGTATATCGGTGGGGAACTGGTCCGCACGGACGACAAGCGCCCCATGTCACCTCCACATGATCACCAGCACCTGCTGGGCCATTACAACTTCGGGGATGCTTCGCACGTCGAACAAGCCATTGCCGCTGCCCTGAACGCACGCGATCAATGGGCTTCTCTGGCCTGGGAACAACGCGCAAGTATTTTCCTGAAAGCCGCTGACCTCATTGCCGGCCCCTATCGTGCACGCATCAATGCCTCAACCATGCTGGCACAGTCCAAAAGTGCCTTTCAGGCGGAAATAGATGCCGCCTGTGAATTGATCGACTTCCTTCGGTTCAATGTATTTTATATGAGTCAGATTTACGGCGAACAACCGGGATCTGCTCCGGGAATCTGGAACCGGCTAGAGCACCGGCCACTTGAAGGGTTTACTTTTGCCATCACTCCATTCAACTTCACAGC
>CAYGOW010000150.1:0-8310 GCA_964351425.1 uncultured Roseivirgaceae bacterium | reverse complement strand
GCATGGTGGATATGGTCACCAAAGGGGAGAATGTTGTGCCGTTGCAGGCACAGGGATGGAATCACATGCGTGATGAAGATTAATTCTCCGGATAAGGAATGTAGATAAAGCGGGTGAAATCAGCATCGATAACGAAGAGGCAACAGAACTCATCAGGATCTTTGTAAGTACCGATAAACTCCTCCACTTTGTCTTTGGCAATAATTTCCCGCTGAACGAATTCATCCAGGAACGAGGCATTATAATTCCAGGCAAGCTCGAGATCCTCTCGACCAAGGAGGAGTTGACCGATGGGCAGGTCTATCTTCGAAATAGCAAAGATCGGGTAATCCGAATACCCGCGACTACGGATCGCGTAAGACGCCTCTTTCAGCGTGTCCGCTATTTTCACAAAATCAGAGGTTATGGAACCTAAATACTTGCCATCTAATTCCGGATCGTTCATCTTCTGGTTATTTTTCGGCAAAGATAGGAAACCATCCGAAAAGAGCCTTCCATTTGCTGCTTCGTCTGCGAGGTATCCATTTTCTGCTAAATTCCATGAATGGCAAGCGGAGCCAGTGTAAAATGTATATTTTAGCAAAAAAACAGTTGCCCTTCATGAAGTATTTTCTATCCATTTTGGTTATCTGCGCAGGTTTTTCTGCAGGAGCCCAGCAATTACAAGAGAGTTACAATAAACGTCAGTCCCTGGAAAAATCTTCCGGATTGAAAAATTACCCGGCGCGAAATATCGGTCCGACCGTTCAGGGGGGCAGGGTAACAGATATTGAGGTTAATCCAGAAAATACGAACGAGTATTACGTCGCATTTGCATCAGGCGGAATTTTTAAGACTGTTGACAATGGAATAACCTTTACTCCAATCTTTGATGACGTGGACGCACTGGGAATCGGTGATATGGCTATAGCGCCTTCAAACAGCCAGGTACTTTATGCCGGTACAGGGGAAAAGAACAGCAGCAGGTCGAGTTATGCGGGCACCGGGGTATATAAATCAACCGATGGGGGTAAAAGCTGGACCTCTGCAGGTCTCTCAGAAACTCAGCATATTGGACGCGTGTTGGTGCATCCGGAGAATCCTGACGTGGTCTGGGTGGCAAGTATTGGCGCTTTGTATTCTCATAATGAGGAAAGGGGTGTATACCGATCTGAAGATGGCGGGGCAACATGGGATAAAACATTGTATGTTAATGATAGTACAGGTATCATCGACCTGGTCATCAATCCTGATAATCCGGACCAATTATGGGCTTCGGCCTGGGAACGTACCCGGCGAGCATGGGATTTTAAAGGAGACGGCCCGGGATCGGCTATCTACCGGTCGGATGATGGGGGAAAAACGTGGAATAAAATGGTCAAAGGCTTTCCTCAGGGAGCGGGTGTAGGCCGAATTGGTCTTGCCGTGAGCGCTTCAGACCCCTCACGTCTGTACGCGTTTCTTGATAATCAGAAAGAGAAGAAAAAGGAGAAAGACGAGGCTGAGGAAGAAGAAGAGGAAGAATCCCTGGATTTTGCTGATTTTAATGATATGTCAGCATCCGAATTAATTGAGCTGGATGATGAACTTTTGGAAAAATTTCTAAGGAATAAGGGATATCCTGCCAAGTATACGGTGGCACGTGTTAAGGAAGACGTGCGGAAGGGAAAATATACGCCGACTGACATCGCCAATTATTTCGGTGACGCCAATGAAGCGCTTTTTGATACCGATGTTATTGGGGCTGAGTTGTATCGTTCGGATAATGGGGGAGAAAGCTGGAAGCTGGCAAATAATTATGCGTTGGAAGGAGTATACTTTACTTATGGCTACTACTTTGGAGAAGTGCGTATTGCCCCTGATAATAAGGACGAAGTCTACGTTTTTGGCGTACCACTCCTTGCTTCCTATGACGGGGGAGAGACATTTGCCCGGATAGATACAACAGGCGATGTTCATGTCGATCATCAGGCCCTCTGGATTAATCCGGCCAACAGTGACCACTTGCGCCTGGGTAATGATGGCGGATTGTATGAAAGTTATGATGGGGGTGCTAACTGGCGACATATCAATAACATGCCGGTTGGCCAGTTTTACACGGTGAATGTCGATAATGACCAACCCTACAACGTATATGGAGGCCTTCAGGATAACGGTTCGCTGGTAGGGCCTTCCACCTCGGTGCCTAACCGGACGCCCTTCTGGAGTCGTTTGTTTGGCGGCGATGGCATGTATGTGTCACCGGACCCGAGGAATTCCGATATAGTGTATACAGGTTTTCAATTTGGAAATTATTATAAGATAAACCGTAAAACCCGTAAGTCGGAAAAGGTGACGCCCATGCATGACATTGGCGAGCCTCCATTGCGCTGGAATTGGCGGGCACCACTCATTATAAGTGATCATAACCCGGATATCATTTACCTGGCTTCGCAGCGACTTTACAGAAGTATGGATGGCGGCGATTCCTGGGCACCGATTAGTGCCGACCTGACGCGGGATTTACCCCAGGGAAATGTTCCGTTTTCTACCATAAGTACGCTCGATGAATCTCCTTTGGAATTCGGCCTATTGATTGCCGGTACTGATGATGGGTATGTCCAGTTAATGGAATCAGGCACATGGAAACGAATTGATGCCGGATTGCCGCAAAATAAATGGGTGAGTTTTGTGTTTGCCAGTCCGCACGAACGAAACACATTTTTTGTATCACTCAATGGCTATCGGGAGGATGACTTTTCAACTTATCTCTATAAGACGACGGATGGAGGTAAAAACTGGAGTTCCATTCAGGGGAATATCCCCGATGTGGTAGTGAATGCCATCGTCCAGGATCCGGTCAACCCAAATTTGCTTTATGCCGGAACGGATCATGGTTTATACATCAGTCTCGATGGCGGAAGCTTCTGGCACTACTCGTCCACTATTCCGAATGTATCAGCGTATGACCTGATTGTTCAGCCCCGGGAGAATGAGTTGGTCGTAGCAACCCATGGAAGAAGTATGTATGTCATGGATGTAAAGCCACTTCAGTCGGCTTCGTTCCACCCGGATGCTTTGTTGATTTTCGCGGATGAGTCCATCCGACGCTCATCCCGATGGGGGGAAAGCCGGTATGAGTATGTCGATGCGTATGAACCTTCCTTTAAAATCCGATTTTATGCGCCCGGGAACGGACCCGTGCAGTTTTCTGTAAAGGATAGTGACGGGAAGGTAGTCGCGAACTGGGAGGCTACTCCCACCGCACCTTTCGGGGCAAGTACCTGGGACTTAAAAACAGGAAAGAATAAATCTGATTACATTGAGAAAGGGAAATACACTCTGGAAGTAAAACAAGGAGATAAATCCGCCTTGCACGAATTGGAAGTAAGATAATCACAGCGACGGCGGTTTGAATGCCGGGTTGAGGGTGGCGACTTCCTGAATAATATCAGGAAAGAACCTATTAAAATGAGAATGGAAGACCTCGTAATTTTCTTCGAGGTCTTTTACCGCTTTTTCCATGTGGGATTTGAATGTTGTTCGTCGCGCCATCCCGGATAGTGCCCGATGAATCCCCGGTATTTCTGAATAACCTAACAACCAGTTATTTTCTGCCATGTAGGAAAGCATATAAGCTGCTTTTTCGGGCATTTCCTCCTTGCGGCGGAGCATTATTTCGTAGATAGATTCCGAGTACAACAGCAACGGAACAGTGTGGAACTGTTGCCAGTACCTGGCAAGAAAGTGGTCATAGAACATGTCTACAATGACGCCGGAATAGTGACGGTATTTCTCCCGTAGTAATTCCTTGCTTTGAGAAACTACGTCGTGGTGATCGGTGTAATAATCAATCTTCCGATGCAAAAGGATGCCTTGCTGTACCGCATCCGGATACTTTTCGTGATCGTGGCCTTTGACAAAATCGCCAATAAAGTTACCTAACAAGATATCTTCATCACTTCCGGACAAATACAAGTGGGCGAGAAAATTCATAGGTAAAGCTACCTTATTTATCCGAACTCCTTGGAGGTTTGCTACCGATTTAGTCCCGGACATGAGAAGTTTTTAAACCGGATTAACTAATTGTATGCTTGATAAAGTACTTATTTATAAGTATTCTATATGTCTTATATTATTGTAAACCAGCATAATATATTCAAATGTTTACCTTCATCTTTTTAAGACATTAAGGATAAAATCACCCACTATGAGAAACCTTTACATTACCCTCCTTGTACTGTTCACTTTCACAACCATTCATGGCCAGGATACTTTCCGGGGAACGGTTGAAACCGCTGACGGAAATCCGGTGCAACGCGCCCTGGTTCAGATTTACGATGATCAGGAAGCATTATTATTTTCTGAATTCACGGACGAAAATGGTCGGTTTATTACAGACATTACTGCTGCCGGCCAGGTGACCAGTATTGGTGATGATTTGTTGCCTCCCTATCATTTATCTCATGCCTATCCCAATCCGCTGTTAAATGGCCCTTTGAAATTTGCCTATCGTTCGGCTACCGGAGAGGTTCCGGAGATGGAATTTTTTACTTTTTCAGGCAGGAGAATTTATCCGGGAAAAACAATTCTGCCGGGGACCTATTTGTTCAAGGCTAAGTTTCGTGCCAGTCCCGAAAATTCATATGAAGGGATGTTTACAGTGGTAAATGCACAACCCTTTGAGGTTGTTTTAACAAACCCTTCAGTTGAGAAGGAAAAAGTGGAGACGAATAAAACGCGGACAACCGGTCGTAGTTCGGTGCTTAATATAGTCAGAGTAGAGATTATTCGTGATGGTTTTATTACCTACAACGAACAAACGGATCTTAGTTCACTTCAGAACCTGGATCAAACGTACCCTCTTTCATTGGCACCTGCCCCCCAGGCAAATTTCACGATAAATGCCAGTGCCGGTCAATCGGTGGGTGACCTCGTTCAGTTTGATGCTTCTCAGTCCTCAGGAGCCAATGGAGAAGAATTAGCTTATCAGTGGTCGTTCAGTGACGGATCTTTTGGAGGAGGTGAGGCCATTCCTCATATATTTTCATCAACAGGTTCCTACGAAGTAACGCTTACCGTAATCGGTGCCTACGGAGCGACTAATTCCATTACAAAAAATATTGCCATTTCGGCTCCGCAGGGTCCGTCCGGAACAGCGGCGATTCGTGGCATTGTCACGGATGTAGCCGGCAACCCATTATCGGGTGTCCAATTATCCGTACCCCATATGGGGACCAGTTTCACTTCAACAGATGAAGGCGAAATTGCCTTTGATGGATTTACCTCAGGCAGTCCGCAGCAAATGGTTTTTTCAAAAGAAGGGTATATCACGGAATATTATTCACTTGAAGTTGACGCATCTTCGCGGCAGTCCTATTTTGAATTGACCTTGGTGGAGCGCCAACATGCCTTGACCCTTGAGAATGTTGAATTTGGCGCAACAATTGTCGGGAAAGACGGTGCCTCAGTCACCTTGCCGGTAGACGGTCTTGTGAAAAACGACGGTTCCCTGGTAACAGGTGATGTGGAGGTATTCATTACGCCGATCAATATCGCGAATGAAGGCGAACTGGAGGCTTTCCCTGGAGAATTCAGAGGGATCAATGCAGAAGGCAGAGTGCCTTTAATTCTTACGTATGGTACGGCAGATTATGTCTTCGAACAGAACGGGGAGAGGTTACAACTAGCACCTGGCAAAACAGCAATAATTGATTTGCCTGTTTATGTTCCAGCCGATGAGAGTGGTGCAAATTTACAAGTGGGAGATGAATTGCCTTTATGGTCCTATATCGAATCTTCGGGTACCTGGGTCCTTGAAAGTGCCGGAGAAATAACCAGTTCGTCCGAATCACCAACCGGTTTGGTGGTGTCCGGGGAAGTGGGCCATTTCAGCTGGTGGAATATAGACATTGCACCGAACCCGTACCGTCCTATTCCCGAATGTAAAACCCCCTTAAATGCCAGTGGCGTACCTGTTCTTAAGATTCCTGAAAATGGCTCCTGCTTTATCAAGGGGAAACTTCAGGGTGGATCGGGTCCTCGCGGCAACCCGTCGACGCCAGATTGCTGCAGGCCATTACCAGTGCCTCCGGGTATTCCCATAGAATTAAGTGCATCAGCCGGAAACGGTTTGTATCGCGGTTCTGTGGTGGTAAACGGTGCTGCCGGTGTGGAAGAAATAGTTGTTATACCACTGGAACGGATAGCAGGCTATGGTGTGCTTGCAGGCAGGATTTCCCCTGACACAGTATTTACGAGTGCCATTGAAGAGCAAGGACAGATTGATGCATATACCTTGAATGAAGAAATAGGGACCACTGTCTTGCTAGGAGTGGATGCCTCTGACGGATCAACCCTGGGAGGTACAGTGGAAATACGTGATCCGGACAATATACCGGTAGAAAAGCGCTCCTTCTCAGGGAATGCCTCGGCCACCTTCATTCTGGAAATAGAAAAGACCGGTGATTACCAGGTCATTGTGGATGGAACAGAAAATGAACCTGGCGCTTACACTGTGACGCTGTCCGCCACTTCCGTCCTGAATCTCGACACCAATACAGAGGGATCATTGGATGTGGCAAATCAGACGGTCAGGTACGTAGTTGATTTACAGGAAGGTCAGTTAATTCTTCCTACAGTTGCTTCAACCATCAGCGGTCGCATTATTATAAACGTTTTTGACCCTTCCGGAAACCGCATTGCCACCCAACGCGGGAATAGCCTGATTCAAACAAGCGTTGTGCGTGCCGCGGAATCAGGGGTATACAGCATTGAGGTGTATGGAGTAGATGCCAATTCTGTTGGTTCGTATACACTTGGTCTACCTGAACTTGATCCCCCAACGCCTGTCAGCGTGGACGGTCCGCTTACACAAATAGACGGTGAGATAACCGTTGTTGGTGATCGTAAATATTACAGTTTGACTTTGGAGGCAAATTCACGCAGGAAGTTTGCACTTCATACCCCGGGTACTTCAACCGGTAATCTGGTCATTCGGTTGCCGTCAGACGCCACGCCCTTTTATTCAAGGTCAACGCTGCAAAGTGTGCGAACCACCAATCAGAATGAATCCAGTCGTTGGGGGATAACCGGGCTCCGTACGATCACTGAAGCAGGCGAATATATTATAGAAGTAAATAGCCGGGCATTAACTCCCCTGGCGAATCAAACGGGAGTTCATGAAGCTTTTATCATAGGGCCAAATGAAGGCACGATACAAATTAATTCAGAAGTAAGTGGTGACTTACCCGCGTATTTTAATCAGATTAACGGAATAGATCACTACACCTTCACCGCCCAGGAAGGGGACCTTCTTAACGTAGCCTATGTGGATGCGATTGACGGCAGGAATACACTGGTGCTTTTGGATGCTAACGGAAGTGGTGTAGCCTCGATCAGGGATGGTCAGGAATTAGGAGTAAGACAACTGTCTGCAGGGACCTATACCATTGAGCTGTCAGGCGTAGATCGGGGCAGATCACAGGGTACCTATACCATTGGACTAACTACGGCCGAACCACCTGTGCCGATCACCAAGGAATCTCCTTTTGTAACCGTGGAAGGAACGGTTGATTTGGTCGGAAGAAAAAGATATTTTTCCATTGATCTGGCTACCAATGAACGGATAAATGTTGGGTTGACCAGTGGGAGTACACTACAGTCATCTCTGGAGTTCAAACGAGTTAGTACAGATCCCTTCTATTCCAGGCAGAACTTTACATCCATTTCAGCCGGATCGGGACAATCACGGGAGACTCGTGTATTTTCTTCCCCGGAGAATGGTGAAGTAATCCTGGAGCTTGATCCTGTCGAAGGTGGCAGTCCGAAGGGGGACTTCCGGATCTATGTGGGGCAGCGGGACATTATTCCGGCAAGCCTTAATACCGTAATTACGGGAGAGTTTACCAGGGACCTGGGCGTTTTCCAGCAATTCGAACGGTACCAGATCACAGCACCGGCCAGCAACGCTATCAGCGTTGAATTTACCTGGGATAATCCCGATACCTTCGCCGACAGGATATACATTACTGTTCTGGATGAGGCAGGGGTAATAATTTACAGGCGTCGTGAATTTAATTCAAGCGTCATCAACCTACCGGCTGCTGGTGATTACATTGTAGAAATTGAGTCAGTTGATTCACCCAACGATACCTATAATCTGATCATCAACGAAGAGTAGGCAGATTCGGATAAATTCCGGAAAGGCATATATTTGGTTTTTTAACGACCTGATATATGCCTTTTGATATTTATGGCCAGGCGCTTCATGACTATCTGTACGAACAGAGTCATGAGACACTATGGTTGAATAATTCGTACGGTGATCCTGAGAAAATGCCCGTGGAGGTA
>CAYGOW010000149.1:0-8376 GCA_964351425.1 uncultured Roseivirgaceae bacterium | reverse complement strand
AATTGATGCGTGCTGCAAGCGGAGGGTATACAGACGCAATGAACTAAAAAGCGATCCGGGAGAATGCAGAAACGAATCAGCGGTATCCTCTGCACATTCTGTTGATGAATCAGTGCATGAATGCTCCGATTCAGCTTCAGGTAAGGATTCCTCCAGCTGAAAACAACGATCTGCTCGGTCCGGTGCCGACCAGGCCACTTCCGGTAGAAAGTTCAGTGCCAGAAGAAGACACATTCCCTTAAATACGTACGATCGAAATTTCTTCATGCTTGGAATGGCTGTCAATTTATGCTGTGAAACCTGCTGCTTAAACCTCTTGGGGTTATGAATGTTCCTTACTTATCGACTTATTATAAGATATGTAAATATAATACATTAAATTTTTTAATGTTTGACACCTTTTTAAAAAATATGCGTTATAACATATAATTAGTTAATTGAACAAAGCATGGAAAAAGTAATACATAAAGCGTCGAGTCGTGGACATGCCAACCACGGGTGGCTCAATTCTTATCATTCATTCAGTTTCGCCAATTATTTCAATCCTGAGCGGGTGCATTTTGGTCGCCTCCGTGTGTTGAATGATGATACCGTTGCTCCCGGCAAGGGTTTTGGAACGCATCCTCACGACAACATGGAAATTATTTCTATTCCGCTATCAGGTGACCTGGAACACAAGGACAGCATGGGAAATACCACCGTTATCCGTGAGGGAGATGTTCAGGTAATGAGTGCGGGTACGGGTGTTTATCACAGCGAATACAACAAAAATGATGATCAGGAAGTGAAGTTTCTTCAGATCTGGGTCTTTCCGGATACTAAAAATGTGGAACCCAGGTATGATCAGATTTCATTGAAGGATATCGCCCGGAAGAATGAGTTTTATCAAATACTATCCCCTAACAAAGAAGATCAGGGTGTATGGATTCACCAACAGGCATGGTTTCATATGGGTGAATTCGATCAAAAGAAGGAGACCAGCTATACAATAGCGGGCGAGGGGAATGGGGTATATGTTTTTGTCCTCGAAGGGGAGGTGAAGGCAGCAGGCGAATCTTTAGGCCCACGGGATGCAATGGGGATATGGGATACGCAGGAAATAAGCTTCGAGTCGACTCCTGGCGCGCGCGTTTTATTAATGGAAGTCCCGATGAATTAAAAGATATGTTATTGGAAGAAAGAAATAATAAACAGGCTGCAACATCGGAAGGAGTTGTTGATCTGATCCGGGACAGATGGAGTGCAAGATCTTTTGATGAGAATTCATTGTCCGAGGATGAGCTGAATACGATTTTGGAAGCGGCCACCTGGGCACCAAGTGCCATGAACGAACAACCGTGGCGTTTTGTAGTAGCACGGCGAAGTGAGGCGCACGCATTCGATGAACTTGTCGATTTTCTGCTTCCGGGGAATGCTATTTGGGCACGAAAGGCAGGTGCTTTGGTCCTTGTCCTTGGCAAAGCCAACTATGACCATAAGAATCGTCCAAACGGCAATGTGCTTCATGATTGTGGTATGGCAACCATGAATTTGCTTCTCCAGGCAACGTCCATGGGTATTCACGGTCATGTAATGGAAGGGTTTGATAAATCGGCTGTTTCCACCTTGTACAATTTAGGCGAAGAGTTGATACCCGTGACAATGGTCGCGCTGGGTTTTCTGGATGAGCCGGAAAAACTTGAGGAGCCATACCTGAGCAGGGAAACCGCGCCAAGGCGCAGAAAACCATTGAGTGACGTGGTGTTTTCTCCGGAATCTATGAAATAATAAAAAAGCCCTTCTTTACCGGAAGGGCTTTTTTCTACTATTTTCTGGCAATTACCCGGTTATAGTTCCGGTCGATAAATCAATGCCATAAACGTCACCATTGATGGTAACAGTAGCACTGCCGTCGCCATTATATACTATGGTGGCATTAATCGCGTAAACACCCCGGTTGGTCACCCCGGCAAGAAGCACGGCCGCTGTTCCGCTCTGTACGCTGCTGCTTGCGGCATCAACTTTAATATCGGTCAACGTATACGCAAATGTATTGTTTCCATTAAACTGCTGACCTTCACTACGAATGTCATACGAAACCTCCTGGTTATGTGTCCCATTGATTGTCACAATTTCCTGGAGAATATCCGTTACATCAAAACCTGAATTTCCTTCAAAAGAAAACAGAAAGTCCGGAGAATTCATCGTTCCGTCATAGGACAGCGACAGATTGACCATAGATGGCTGCGAATCATTGCCGCATACCAACGTCCATCCATAGTCATATGAATAAGCAAAAGATGGTGTTTCTCCCGGCTGGCTCTCATAGGAGAATGTTGTGTTGTCAGACGCTCCACAAGCTGCCACACGACCACCGCTATTCGCGGATGATACGTCATTCACAACCGTTATGGCATCAGTAAAAATGGATTGTAACCCACCTTGATCTTCGCCCAGGGAGGTAGCAATTAATACTGCGGCTTCCTCACTTGAAATTTCTATTTGGTTTGGTTCATCTTCCTTGTTACAGGAGAAAAATACCACCACTAAAGACATGATAAAAAATGAAAGTTTTTTCATACTGATTCTGTTTTTTTCATTCATACCTGACAGAACATTGGTGTAACCACTGTGTGTTTGCTATTTCATCGGGGTCAATGGAAGTGGATTAAAGGCAGATAAGTCAGGTCCAGCTTACCCCCGGGGATCGATCCCCAGAATGGAAATAAGGCCATGAAAATCGGCAATGCTGTTTCTGGCCGGGTCGTGCTCGCCCAATTTTCGATCTATCAGTACCCAGGGTATTGCCAGCTTTTTGGCTGCGGCTATTTCGGAGTCCTTATTATCCCCGATTACCAGTACTTCATCGGGTTGAAGTGATTCAATTTCCAGGATTTTCTCAAAGCAAGCCTTTTTACCACCCTCAAAAATAAACGGGTCATTGACAAGGATATGTTTAAAGTCTGCCCTGATTCCAAGCGCATCGATTTTCTTTTGCTGTACCGGCGTGGTTCCGGTGGTGACAAGGTGCATGGTCTGGGGTAAAGACGTTAAAAAGTCATAATCCTGGTACGGCCTGATGTTAAATTCAAATGGCTGGACCGATGCAAAATGATGATATTCCCGGATCAACTTCTCCGGAAAATTATATGAGGCAGCGACATCTGCCATGGGGTGCTCCCAAAGCGCATCGAAGATATCTTCGATGTCCTTTTCAGTATATCCGTACTCCGGAAAGGGTATTTTCCGAAACAAGGGTTCCAGGTACTCCCTTCCGATGGATCGCGTCGGAAAGATCGTATCATCGAGATCAAGAATGAGCGATGTAATCATTTGATCAGTAGGATTATGACGGCGGTTCGCCTCTTCATAACCTCGGGAATTCAAGGCAATCAGATTTATTACCACCGGGTGAACATATAATAAAAGGGACTTTGGATGAAAGCCCCTTTGCTCATTTATTCGTTGCCAACCGATCCCTCCATAATCTGTTCGACTACTTCAGGATTCAGCAGTGTTGACGTATCTCCCATATTGGATGTGTCGCCGTTGGCAATTTTTCGAAGAATACGGCGCATGATTTTTCCTGATCGCGTTTTTGGTAATCCGGGGACAATTTGGATTTTATCCGGCTTCGCAATCGGCCCAATGATATTCCTGACAGTCTCTCTGATTTCACCTTTCAGATTTTCTTCTGTACGGCCCTCCATATCACATATTACATATGCGTAAATCCCTTGTCCTTTGATGTCATGGGTATAGCCGACTACAGCTGATTCGATCACCTTCGGATGTTCATTGATGGCATTTTCTACTTCAGCCGTGCCCATTCGGTGTCCGGATACGTTAATAACATCATCCACACGCCCTAATATTCGGTAATACCCGTCTTCATCACGCTTTACTCCGTCTCCGGTGAAATAGTACCCTTTGAAACTGGAAAAATAGGTTTGTCTGCACCGTTCATGATCCCCGTACGTGGTACGTATCATCGAGGGCCATGGGAATTTAATGCACAGGTTGCCTTCCACACTGTTTCCGGTAAGTTCCTTTCCCTCATTATCCAGAATGACAGGTTGAATTCCGGGCATTGGAAGCGTGGCATACGATGGTTTGGTTGGCGTTACCCCAGCAATGGGAGAAATGAGAATTCCCCCGGTTTCGGTTTGCCACCAGGTATCCACAATCGGACATTTTCCTTTCCCTACGTGGTCGTTATACCAGTGCCATGCTTCTTCATTAATGGGTTCTCCAACCGAACCAATAACCTTGAGTGTTTTCAACGAGTAGGGTTCAATAGGCCCGGTGCCATGCGCCTGTAAGGCACGAATGGCCGTTGGTGCAGTATAAAACTGATTCACTTTGTGCTTATCACAAACTGCCCAGAACCTTCCCGGATCCGGGTAGGTCGGCACCCCTTCAAACATGACAGAAGTGGCTCCACATAATAAGGGGCCATAGACAATATAACTATGTCCGGTAATCCAGCCCACATCTGCCGTACACCAGTAAACATCGTCCTGGTTATACTGGAAAACATTCTGAAAAGAGTAGGCTGTATAAACCATGTAGCCGCCACACGTATGGACCACCCCTTTTGGTTTCCCGGTGGACCCTGATGTATACAGGATAAAGAGTAGATCTTCGGCATCCATGATTTCCGCCTTATTTTCCTTACTCACCCCGTCAATGGATTCATGCCACCAGATATCACGCCCTTCTTTCATGGTAACTTCCTCACCGGTCCGTTTTAAAACGATTACCGTTTCAACAGTGGTTGTATTTTCAAGTGCTTCATCAACCACAGCTTTCACCGGAATGGATTTACTTCCGCGGAAATTACCGTCAGACGTCAGAACCATTTTGGCTTCACAATCATTGATGCGGTCGGAAAGCGATGTGGCAGAAAACCCTGCAAAAACAACAGAGTGTACGGCACCGATCCGGGCACAGGCAAGCATGGCCACGGCGGCTTCCGGTACCATCGGCATATAAATAATTACCCGGTCACCCTTTTGCACCCCTTGTTGTTTAAGGGTATTGGCAAACTGACAAACCATTTCAAAGAGTTCATGATACGTGATTGTACGGTGGGCTTCATTGGGGTCGTTAGGCTCCCAGATAATGGCGGGTTTATCGCCCATAATAAAGAGATGGCGCTCAAGGATATTCTCCGTGATATTTAGTCGGGCATTCTTAAACCATTCAATTTTTGGTTCCTCAAAATTCCACTCCACCACTTTATCCCATCGCTTATGCCAATAGAAGGAATTGGCTATTCTGGCCCAGAAATTCTCCGGGTCTTGTACACTTTTTTGATATTCATGGATGTACCCACTCAGGGTCTGGATTTGATTGCTCATATTGTGAGGTAAAGGTTTGTTAGTTCATTAAAGTTACAAATTCTCCGTATTGCCTGCATATAGAATTTAGTGATTTGAGGCTTTTCCGGCCCCTCTGGGGTATCGGATCATTTCTACCATTTCCTGCACGTCCTCAGGTGGTGGCGGTGTAAAATATGATACGGTTATGGAAACTGCGAAATTAATCAGCATCCCAATGGTGCCAAATCCTTCTGGCGATATACCAAACCACCAGTCGTCCGGTGTAGTTGGATCACCAATCCAGCCGAGTTTGTACCGCATCATATAATACAGTGTAATGCCAAGGCCACTCACCATTCCGGCAATGGCCCCCTCTTTATTCATGCGTTTGTAAAATATACCCATTATGATCGCAGGAAAAAAGGAAGCTGCTGCCAGTCCGAAAGCAAGTGCCACTACGGCCGCAACAAACCCGGGAGGATGAATGCCAAAATAGCCAGCCACAATAACGGCCAGCACAGAAGCTCCCCTTGCCAGCCATAATTCGGCTTTGTCACTTATATCCGGTGCAATCTGTTTTTTCACCAGGTCATGGGATACGGCCGTTGAGATCACCAGGAGTAATCCTGCCGCAGTGGACAAAGCCGCGGCAAGTCCGCCTGCAGCCACCAGGGCAATGACCCAATCCGGTAATTGGGCAATTTCGGGATTGGCCAGTACCATGATATCCCTGTCTACATAGAGTTCATTTTCATTCTCCGTAACCGGGTTGATTATCAAACGCTCTCCGGACTGACCTCTTTTTTCTTCAAATTCCGGTGCATTCTCCGGGAATAAAGGACCCGGCCTGTATTGAATGCGGCCATCCTGATTCTTGTCTGACCATGCCAACAGACCTGCATTCTCCCAGGTCTGGAACCAGGAAGGGATCTCCCGATAGGCAGTTTCATTCACTGACTGCATTAAATTGGTCCGGGCAAATACAGATATGGCCGGTGCGGTGGTGTAGAGGATTGCGATGAACAGCAGTGCGTAGCCGGCAGAGAGACGGGCGTCTTTGACCCGGGGAACTGTAAAAAAGCGCACGATAACATGCGGTAATCCGGCTGTGCCTACCATGAGGGCCGCAGTAATCATGAACACGTCGATGGTTTCTTTGGATCCATCCGTATAGGCAGTGAAACCTAATTCCGTCATCAAACCGTCGAGTTTATCCAGCAGATAAACATCCTCTCCATCCAACTGGCTTCCGAAGCCGAGTTGTGGAATGGGGTTTCCCGTCATCTCGATCGATATGAATATGGCCGGTACCATGAAGGCGAAAATCAGCACACAGTATTGAGCTACCTGGGTATAGGTGATTCCTTTCATGCCACCGAGTACGGCGTAAAAGAACACGATGGCCATACCGACATATACTCCGGTATTTATGTCTACTTCCAGAAATCGGGAGAAAACGATGCCCACCCCGCGCATTTGACCTGCCACGTACGTAAAAGAGACAAATCGCGCGCACACGCCGGCAACCGTTCGCGCAATACGGGAGTAATACCGGTCTCCGATAAAGTCAGGAACGGTAAATTTTCCGAATTTTCGCAAGTAGGGAGCAAGTAGCAAAGCAAGTAAGACGTATCCACCTGTCCAGCCCATTAAATAAACCGAACCGTCATATCCGGAGAATGCAATAATTCCGGCCATCGAGATAAAGGAAGCGGCGGACATCCAGTCTGCGGCCGTTGCCATTCCATTAGCCAAGGGCGACACACCACCTCCCGCTACGTAAAAATCTTTCGTGTTACCGGCCCGGGACCAGATGGCAATCCCGATATAAAGTGCGAATGATAAGCCGACGATCAGGTAAGCCCAGAGTTGTACATCCATCATGAATTATTTTTCGTCAACATCAAATTTCCTGTCCAGCCGGTTCATCAATCGGACATAGATAAAAATCAATACGAGGAACACATAAATCGAACCCTGTTGAGCAAACCAGAATCCCAGTTTAAACCCACCCAGTTTAATGGTATTTAGTTCGTCTACCAGCAGAATCCCAAACCCGTACGAGACAATGAACCAAATGGAAAGAAGGATGGCGAGGTACCGAAGGTTAGCTTTCCAGTAGGCTTTTAAGTTTCTTTTTTCGTCCATAAACATTGATTAATCTTTTGTCAGGAAGTAAATAAGAAGGCTTCCCATTTGGGATAGTCCGGATTCTTTAGCTGCCAGAAACGCGCTGTTATACCTGTCAGCCGGTGAAAATAGTATTTCTCCCGATAATAATAAAGCAACCTTTGACGAGTGGCTTATTCCTTTTTCTCTCCGAATGTAAGTACAAGTGCCAGGAACGAGAGGATTAGTAAAACGGCGAAACTGTATTCCAGTCCTATCCATTCCGCCAGCCAGCCGATCAGCACCGGGCCTATCAAAAATCCGAAGTAGCCCAGGGTAGCCACCGAGGCCAGACCAAGCGCAGGCGCATGGGCCTGTTTTTTGGATGCCTGACTAAATACAATAGGAATTACCCCGCTGTAGCCAAGTCCGGCAAGGCCAAACCCTACCAGAGCGGCAGGTATATTGGGTATAAGGAGTAGCAGCAGGCCGAGTATGCTTATGGTCAGGCCTACCCGTAAAACGGTAATATGACCAAAGCGATCAATGAAGTTATCACCATTAAAGCGCCCTAATGTCATCATTGCCGAAAATATGGCAAATCCAAAGCCAGCTATAGCTACACTGGACCCCAGGGTTATGGACAGGTAAACGGTGCTCCAGTCAGTAATTGCACCCTCTGCCATCATGATGCAGAAAGCAATTATGGCCAGGCCCAGGAGTGGGCGGGAGGGAAGGGCTAGGAGTACATCGTGATCAGAATTAGATGTGTCGTGAATTTTACCAAGGGTCGGTTTAATAATTAACAGCACTGTCAGCAACATCATAATACTGCCAAATGACATTTGAACCAGCGGGTCCACACCAAATTCAGCAAGGATGCCTCCGATCACACCACCGACGCTTCCTCCGAGACTAAAAAAGCAATGAACGAAAGAAATAAACTTCGCATCATCCATTTTTT
>CAYGOW010000148.1:7737-8465 GCA_964351425.1 uncultured Roseivirgaceae bacterium | reverse complement strand
CCACCAGAACGGGATCAGCCAGAAATCTCCTTCACACACCTGGTTGAAATCCCAGGCCCATCCGGAAGTATTACTGCCTTCACAGTAATTCGCATTTCCCAGCGCAAGATTGAAATCCCAGGGCGGACCGATATTGAGGAGTCCGCCGTTACTGTCTTTGTCCTTAAACAGAAATGTACTCAGGCGGTACCCGTCGACATTCCGGGTGACTTCATTGAGAATAGCGAAATCAACGAAAGAATTCATATCGGCATATCCCCTGTACCCCACCACCGGATCGGTAAATTTTCCGCTCAATAAGGCCTCCTCAAAGGCCCGTACATATGATTTGATGTAATCTTGCTGTTGTGAGGTAATTTCGTCTCCCCGCGGATAATCGTATTGAAAATAGATTTGTTGTTCGGGATTAATCTTGCCCGGTGGTTCATACAACGAAGCAAATCCGTCCCCGCTTACCGTCCCATCAAATTTATCCAGCTTGATGATGTAGCCTCCCGTGAGGTCATCACCTGAATTTTCATCCTCCCGTAATCGGGCGATATCCACCCTGTCACCGTCCCGTTTAACATTCTCCATGAGAATATACAGGCCTTTGTAATCGTTGTTGACGATTAATTCCACGTACCGGGTCCGCGAACCATAGCGTCCGGTATGACTCCAAAGCTCAAAGGTGAGAAAATTACGCATTAGTGTCTTATCTGAATAGGGCCCGTGCAATACCCAATCTT
>CAYGOW010000148.1:0-7727 GCA_964351425.1 uncultured Roseivirgaceae bacterium | reverse complement strand
AATCCGAGAATACTTGCAGAGGTGTCTTGTTCGCCTACCTTCCGCAATTCGATCCCATAATTCTTCTTCGGGAATGACTGGCTCGATGAACCGCGGAACTCAATGCCAATAACGCCATCATAATCATTGTACGGATCGTCCGATCTGTTAAGGTTTCCTTCTCCGTTATCAATAATCCCCATTTCACCCAACACTTTAGGCTCGTTGACAATCGTATTGCCATTCGTGGTAATTACGATAATGGGTAAATTACTTTCAAGAACTTCCTGTCCATTCGCCAGCAGTGTCGCGAGGCTTAGAATAATTACCAGAACAATTCGTAGTGCATTTCTTTTCTCCATATCAATCAAAAATAAGGCAAATACAAGGAAAAAAAGAACCGCCGATCATATTTGAATCAAGTGCCGGCCATGAAATTATCGCAGTCCCCCCGAAAATAAACCGCTGGTTCAGTCCCTGTTGAATCATTTAATTCAGACTCGTACATTATATTATGAACCATACCACACACCGGGGGAATAAAATCGGACGGGTCACCATGGCCGTCTTCGCCATTTTGATTGGCCTGTATCCTGCCGTATATTTCCTTACCGACGAGCGGATCGCTTTGCTAGCGATGAAAAGCGAAGAATTGCTTGCCTCGACGTGGTGGATGACTGCCTTTTACATGCACATTGTTTTTGGCGGGACCGCGCTTTTTATCGGCTGGATTCAGTTTTTTCCGGCCATCCGAAATAAACATCTTACCTTTCATCGGATAACCGGAATGATCTACCTGGTTATGGTACTCCTGGGTGGGTTATCCGGAATTATTCTGGGTGTATTTGCCAGTGGAGGACCCATTGCCAAAACAGGCTTTGTTGCCCTGGGGATAGGTTGGGTGTATACCTCCTCGCGTGGATTTACTGCTATACGTAACCATCAGGTTACTAAACACGAATCCTTTATGATCTTCAGTTATGCCTTGTGTTTTGCCGCGGTCACCCTTCGTCTCTGGATGCCATTGCTTACCAGCCTGACAGGATCATTCTTCCCGGCTTACCAAATCGTTGCCTGGCTGTGTTGGGTACCAAACCTGTTTGTCGCCTACTGGATTGTTGAAAGAAAAAACCGGCGGCTTCATCTGACATAGGAGAAACTGCCGGTTCATGAATGTCCTTATTTAGTGACCTTCGATAGCCTGGGAAGCGGCACTTTCGTCAGCCAAATTATCCCGTGCTGTTTTACGAATAAAATGCCTGAGTGCCCTGAGGTCCTGATCCGTCATATTCGGATATTGTGGCATGCCCATATCCACACGGGCACCATCGCGAACAACCTCTGCAAACGCTGCTTCACTAAATGGCACGGCAGATGCACGCAAGTCCGGTGCCATTCCACCACTGACCATGCCGCCGCCATGACACGAACTACACTTTCCATATACCTGTGAACCCAAATCTGAGAGCGCCACGTCAATGATAAAATCATGGTCGTCTACTGGAACGGTAATAACAGGATCCGCCAGCTTGGGAAGATCCACGGTACCATCCAGGGAGAAGGTGAGCAATCTCCTGGTTTGAGCCCGGTACGCCCAACCCAGTTCGGCTGCCGGCACCCCGCCTAATCCGGCATAGCCTCCACCCCACCCGACGAGCAGGGAAATGTATTGCTTACCATCTATTTTATAGGTAATGGGCGGGGCGGCGATACCCAAGCCTGTGTAGAATGTCCAAAGATTCTCCCCTGTCTCCGCATTGTAGGCATGCAGGTTGCCATCCGGACTTCCCTGGAATACCAGGTTTCCGGCGGTGGTCAATGTACCCGGACCATGCATGTGATCCTGGGGGATTCTCCAGACTTCTTTCTGTTTGACCGGGTCCCAGGCAACTAATGATCCAGGGTTGGCAGGCGGATCACCCATAGGCACACCACCGGAAACACCGGTGCCGCCTTCAAATTCAACTGCCTGGAAATTTTCAAGGTCGATGCCCTCATCAGAATAGCGGGCGGTTTGGTGGATGACAGGAAGGTATGCCAGTCCGGTCATCGGATTATACGACATGGCGTGCCAGCTATGTGCACCCCATGCCATCGGGGTTACGTCGAACGGATCATCTTCATATCGCGCACCTTCTACTTCGACCGGGCGACCGGTTGACATATCGATATGGGTGGCCCAGGTCGTCTCCACAAAAGGTTCGGCAGAAATCAGCTTGCCCGTTTCGCGGTTAATCACATAAAAGAATCCATTTTTAGGCGCATGCATCAAGGCTTTAACTTCTTCCCCATCAATGGTCAGATCGGCAAGGACAATGTCCATGTTGCTGTTGTAATCCCAAGACTCGCCCGGGGTAGTCTGATAATGCCAAAGGTATTCTCCCGTGGTAGCATCAAGGGCTAAAACCGAACATAGAAAGAGGTTATCGCCGCCATCCGGACTGCGTATTTTCCTATTCCATGGTGATCCATTTCCTGTTCCGATATAAATGGCATCCAGTTCGGCATCGTAGGTGAATCCGTGCCAGGCGTTACCACCTCCTCCGTGTTTCCACCATTCTCCGGTCCAGGTTTCCGCGGCCATTTTCATGGCCTCATTCTCAAAGCCATCGGCCGGATTGCCCGGGACAATGTAAAATTTCCAGGCCTCTTCTCCGGTATCCGCATCGTACGCGGTCACCCAGCCGCGGGTCGGACCATTCTCCGTTCCCCCATTGCCAATGAGAACTTTCCCGTTAAATGCCTTGGGGGCGCCTGTGATATACAGCGATCGGTCCATATCAAACGTCCGGACCTGCCAGATTTCTTCGCCGGTATCGGCATTAATGGCGACCAGCCGGCCGTCCCAGGTAGCGGCAAATATTTTCCCTTCGTAATAGGATATTCCCCGATTATGTAACCATCCGATTTTACGTTTTCCCTTGACCGCTTCACCCACTTTCGGATCATAGGTCCAGAGCAAATTACCTGTGACAGCATCTACCGCACGGACAATATTCATGGTACCGGTGAAATACATCACCCCATCGATGACAAGGGGCGTGGATACCAAACCAACATCATTAGGCAGGTCAAGGTACCAGCGTTGATATCAGAAGCGGGAAAGAACCGGCGTTCATTATGTGTACGCCCGTAGGCCAGCCAGTTGGCCGTCTGGGATTCGTCGGCAATGGCGGCATCATTGTAAATTGTTTCCTGCGGTTCGGGTGTACAGGACCCTAAAAATAAAAGACATACCCCTCCCAGGAGGATCGACGATAAGATTGAATAGGACATTGATTGCTAGGTTGTTAGACTCATAAGATACGAACAATTATTCCATATCTGCAAGAGCCACCTAAAAAGCCATTCGGAGACCTCAAATAATGAATGCAGGTTTCAGGTTAACTCCTTTTCAGAGAGTTAATTGACTTACGTGAAAAGAATTATGAGTTTGACTTATTCTCTTTTCGCTTTGAATTCACTGCCTTCGTACCATTTCGGAAAATAGTCCTCATTGGCCAGCCTGTAGCCTACTTCATAAAGTAGCTGGCAGTCAAACTGGACACCGGTTAGAACAGTGGTTTCCGGATCATATTCATCAGAAGGTTGGTGGTAACGATTCTCACGATACGCATCATTTTGTTTTTTAATGTATTCCGGGCCGTGTTCGAAGTCTTCATAGCTACCCCCGGCGTACAGAGCAGGGATACCTATTTTGGCAAAATTAAAGTGGTCGGACCTGAAGAAGTAGCCTTTCTCAGCCTCCGGATCGGGGATGACATAGCGCCCCTGCTTCTCGGCGGCAGCGCGCGCATATTCATCCATTTCGGACTGACCATAGCCGGTGATGGTTAAATCCTTCATCGGACCCGGGCTTTCAAACGCGTCCATATTGATATTGGCAACGGTTTGTTTCGGTGGATAAATCGGGTTTTCCGCATAATACGCCGAACCAAGCAGCCCTTGTTCCTCGGCGGTTACAGCCAGAAACACCACAGATCGGCGGGAAGGCGGACTCTTCTTAAACGCTTCCGCGATAGCCATCATGCCTGCGGTACCGGACGCATTGTCCACCGCTCCGTTGTAGATGGAATCGCCATCAATGGGAATTCCAATCCCGAAGTGATCCCAATGGGCGGAATAAATGATGTATTCGTCCTTCAGATCGGTTCCCTCGAGAAGCCCCACCACATTTTTGGAAACATCCCGCTTGATCTCATTCGTGATTTCCATTGAGGCGGTCAGTCCCATTGGCATGGGCGAGAAGTCTTTATCCAATGCCAGGGCATGAAAGTCCTTATTTTCAATGGACGATGCGGCAAACAGTTTTTCGGTGGCCCCGGTGGATATCCATCCCTGCACATCGGCAACCGGTGCATCACTCTCCAGGTTTAATTGCGCTCCCCTCCATCCGGATTGGACGACATTCCAGCCGTAAGATGCCGGGGCTGTTTCGTGAATGATGAGGATCCCGGCAGCGCCCTGACGCCCGGCTTCTTCATATTTATACGTCCACCGGCCATAATACGTCATGGCATTTCCTTTGAACAAGCTCGAATCGCCGGTAGTAAACCCGGGGTCATTGACCAGGACGACCGCAGTTTTACCTGTCCAGTCGATGCCCTCATAATCGTTCCATCCATATTCCGGAGCCACGATGCCATAACCGGCAAATACCAGTTCGGAGTCTTCCAGGCTCACGCTGCTTTCAGGCTTTAAAGTGAGCGCCACATATTCGTCATAATAGGCCAGGTCCAGTTCCCCATTGGGGCCGGATATTTTCATGGTTTCCGAAGGAGTTCCGGTGATTTCGACCAGGGGGACCTCCTGGAAATAGCTGTCCCCGTTTCCTGGTGCAAGGCCCATTTTTTCAAATTCACTGGCGAGGTAGGTTGTTGTAATTTCTTCGCCTTCGGTGAATGGCATACGTCCGAGGAATTCGTCCGACGCGAGTTCTGCCATATGCGTCCGGATGGTGGCTTCACTGACCTGGACGGACGAGGCATCCTGCTCGGTAGAAGATTGACAACCAAGGAGAATGAGGAGACTTGAAAGGATAAGGAAATATTTCATGTGGCTAAAGGAGTTTACAGGTGGATTACAGAGTGGTAAATTAATCAGATTATTCGGATCGAGCTAATTCTGTGTTTAGCGGCTAGATGAAAGAGGGGTGATAGTTTAAGGTTAAGCCAAAGGGGATTAATAGGCCATTCAATATCATGGATTAAAATTTTCCGTAACTCATGTGAATCAGTTCCCTTTCCTGCAGATTTAGAAAGTAATATTCTGACCAATCCGTGACTTCATATTCTGATGATCCTACAGGATGTTTACCTTGATCGTATATATAAGCCACCATCAAATTTTGAGAATTAAACCAATTTTGAATTTTCTGACTAATTTTTGTACCACGTTGCTCATAGTTGAAAAATGTCATTAAATCATCCCATTCTCTTTCGGTAGGTAAATGCCAACTCACAACTTCCTTTTTTTCTTTTTCGAACATATTTATTGGAAAAAAGGATAGGCTATCAAGCATATCTTGTTCATGATAAGAATAAATTCTAATTGTAGTTATTCCTATCTCCTCCTTACTTCTTAAATCTATTTCACACGGCAACAAATATTCATTTTGAACTTCATATGGATTTTCACACGAGAGAATAAAAGATACGATCAACAAGATACATGCTCTAATCATCCATTTAAAGTTTGTTGTTGCGAGCTGTTAAAAATATATAAATTCCTTGAAGGCCTTCATCCTGAGGGCAGTGGAAATTCCGGAGCAACTGCCCACCTCTTTATCTGTCAGGGTGGCTCTTCAGGTACCTACTCTCCTTGAGCTCCATTGCCATCAAGCTACTCATGAATGTATCGGCTTTTCCAAGCTTTAGCATGATCTGATGGTATACCATGCCACCTAATTCGAGCTTCACCTGTATCTTTTCGGATATATCCATTTTATATCCAATTATATCCAATTACATGTTATGCACGGATTAACATTTGGCTCATCTGGAAATTCCGAAGAAACTGAACATCTTTTTCTGATATGGGCTCACCGCGATACCTTATCGTAATTTATCATTCATTTTAGTGATTATCTATTCATTACAGATGTCTTTATGTGCCACCCTAGCGGTGAATTAGTTTCGGAGTGCAATTGTCCAACCGGATTAAACTCCTCAAGACGCTATTTCTAATAGCAAAGAGTTATATAAGCACATGTCAAGTAACTTGGCTTGGGATCGGGGCAATATATCAGGCCGACCCTTTGGTCACGCGCTCCCGTATAGCTTCCGCTACTAAGCTGTTCAAGGAAGTTTTTGTTTCCATGGCCAACAGCGCAGCTTTCTGATGCAGCCCGGCAGGTATACGCACATTAAAGCTTCCTTTAAATGGCTTTTCCGGCGTCTTTCCTTCTGCCTTACAATCTGCCAGGTAAGTGTTAATGGCTTCTTTAAAATCAGCCTCAAGCGATTTGCCCGTATCACCCTCGTAGGAGATCAGCCCACGGATACCCAGCACTTTGCCATAAAGTAAATTATCATCCGGACTATATTCAATACTGCCGGTATAGCCCTTGTATTCCAGATATTTCATAATCCCAGTGTTTCCCTTATTTGTTTCATTTGATACTTCTTCATAATGCCACTCGGGTGTGGCTTGTGAAGCATAATTGTAACGCCTTCCTCATTTTCAAACCTTACCCTGGATCCGGCGGTCTTTCCTGTCTTCACCTCCTGGTATCCAAAATAACCCAGTAGCCTTACCATTTCATCAAAATGAAAGTCAGAAGGCATACTTAAAAAGCGGTCAATTAGCTTCTGCTTCCTAGTCATAACTTAAAGTAACTACATTTAGTTGCAATTTGCAATATCTTTATTTTCCAAAAGTGATCTTTCGGGAATCCATCCGAATAGGGAAAAAGTCAGTGATATACACAGTACTTTTCAGGATGTAGTAGATGATCTTGATTTCCAGATGACGGGTTTCTTTGTGAAAGATAAAGCGGGGTCCTGCGTTAATTCCTTTTGGTATTTTTCTTATGGGCGGGGTTTCTTTCGAATCTCGCTGTCAAAGCCAGAATGCTTTGATCGGTCTCGTTGGCACTTTTATATCTAAAGAACTATCACAATCAGGCAAACACTGTTTCCTGATACGGGATCAGTGCATGACGGGATAATACTATTTTAAATACTTTTTCTTCAGCCATATCCGGTTCTTAATTGTTTTAAAGAAACTACCTCTCCCTTCTCAATAGCTTGGAGGGATTTTTCAGCCCGCGCTTCCATTTCGGCCTGGATAATCAGCTTTTCCATCCGCTTCAAGGTAGCCACATCATACACCTTCATTAACCGGTCAATGAGCCCTGGCTTTATGGTTTCCTCATTCATATGTATTTCATCTTTTAATTCGTCTCCTTTTAACGGATGATACCATCAATGGGTCAAGCTGCCAAATTCTTGCAAGAACGGTATCATATATTCGGGCATGGAAATCATATGTACCTGGATCCAATACACCCTGAAACTCCTTACCTTGATTTAAATATTTGTTTTCCTTCGCTGCAACCCGCCGATGGCTGTTGAATTGCAAGCCAAAAGGGTAAAAGAATTGTATTTAAATCATAGGGGCATAGAAGTCATTCGAATCCAAATACAAATACATGATAATATTATGAACAATAACAGGTTAAAAAGTCCAATCCCATAAATTTTAATTTCCGTAGTCACCAATTTTTTTAATGTCCAGTTAACACTACT
>CAYGOW010000147.1:4836-8466 GCA_964351425.1 uncultured Roseivirgaceae bacterium | reverse complement strand
ACCAATTCGATAGCTGAAGTTTACCTTGAAGTTCATGTTTCGCATCAGGTTGGTATTGTACTGGTCAATGAGCGGAGAATTGATATTGGTGGTCATTTTCATTCCTGAGTTCAGGAAGTTTTCCGCGCCAATCCCAATACTTCCTTTCTTTTCCTTAAAGTAGCGGTTAAGGCTGAGGCTGTAGATATAAAAGCTTGTCTGATATCCCTGCAGCTGGATTTGCCGACCGCGCATGAAACCAAAGAACTGCAAGGCCCATTGATCGGTAAATTCATAGCTACCAAACATTCTCCCGCTAATCACGAATCCTTCATTTGAGGCATTGTACAAAGGATCATTCACATTATTGTTCAGGACCGCGTAGTAGGAATCAACGCCACCACTCAATGTCAGTTTACCCAACCGGGTATTGGCAAATACACTCAGGCCATATGCATCTTCTTCACCTATGTTCTGATAGCTGGTGTAAACAGTGTCCTGTCCAAGGGTCTCGCGAACTTGCTGAATCGAACCTTCTGTATTCCGCATGAACGCAGACACATTGATGGACGTCCCGTTTTTAAACGTACTAAGGGACAACTCATAATTGTTGGTATATTCCGGGTCTAGATTCGGGTTACCCTGAGAAATATTCAAAGGGTTGGAAGCATCGATATTTGGATTAAGGAACTGCAGGGAAGGTCGCTGGATTCGTCGGCTGTAGGCAAATTTAACCGTATTTACATCTGACAATTTCTTCGACAGGTTGATACTCGGAACAAATACCCCATAATCCGGGATTTCAAGATCTTCTTCGTCAGAAAAATTCGCATTAATGGTCGTGTACTCGTAACGGCCACCAATCATCGCTGTATAGTCTTTGCCCAAGTCAAAGGTTCCCGAAACATACCCGGCCATGACATTCTGCTGATAATCAAAGTTGTTATTCAGGTTACCTCGTGATGATTCTTCCAGCTCATCTTCTGATAATCCGCTGAAATACGCAAAATCACTGGTTACCGAGCGCATAATATTCTTACCCCCTATTTCGAGTTTCGCCCGGTCGCTTAATGGCTCGACATAATCAAGCTGGAAAGTCAATTCCTTATTATAGCTGTCGTTCTGATTCCGGATGAAGTTATAATCCAGCGGAGTTTCCGACATTAGTGTTTCAATGTCAAAATCATTGGTGCTCTTATTCTGACTGTAAAGTGTAATCAGACTGATCTCCTTATCTTTTTCGTCGAAAGAACGGATGTAATTAGCACTGATGTCAACCGAATTTCCGAGGTTATCCATAGCGACATTTTCCATGCTGGAACGTACCCCATTCATGTCCGTGGTTTGTGTCAATCGATCATCCTGGTTCATTTTAAAATTGCGAATACCAATATTAACCGATGCTCCGACCCAGTTATATTTGTTGATGGCATAATCCCAGCCAAAATTATAGCGTCCAAAAAGCATGTTAGACCTGGTTTCTGCCTGCTGGAAAGTTCTCGACATGACATCGCCAAATTCATTTTTTAACACCTGCTCGTTTTCATATTCTCCCAGAATGTTGTAGCCCGACCGGCCAAAGCCGCCCAAGGTAAAGCCTGTACGACCTGTTCTGTAGCTGGCATTTAAACGCAGGTTGGCACCCCGGTTGCCTGCACTGGTATTCACTGACAATGAACCTCCCTGGAGGTCATTTTTCTTGGTTATGATATTGATGATCCCGCCAGTGCCCTCGGCATCATAGCGAGCACCCGGAGAAGTAATCACCTCCACAGATTTAATTTCGTCTGCAGGGATTTGTTTGAGGGCATCCGCAATGCTTGATGCGGTAATGGTCGATGGCCGGTTATCAATAAGCACCCTGATGTTGCTGCTTCCGCGCAGGGTCACATTGCCATCAAGGTCCACACTAAGAAGCGGCACACGTCGCAACACATCCGAAGCATCCCCGCCGGCGGTTGTTTTATCCTGATCGGCATTATAAATGATTCGGTCGACTTTGTCCTCCACCAGCGCCCGTTGTCCTTCTACAACTACTTCATCAAGCTCTAAGGCACTCGTGGAAATAATTACATTCCCAAGATCATACGATTCCCCTTTTCCAGTAATTTCGTATGGTCCTTTTACCACAGGTTCGTAGCCAATAAAATTCACGTTGACCATGAATTTGCCTTCTACAATTGATTTGATAACAAAATGTCCTTTCTCGTCCGCCACGGTTCCGTCTACCAACTTCTTGGTTTCCTGGTCTGCAATCGAAATGGATGCATAAGGTACCGGTTCATTATTAGTATCCAGGATCACCCCCGAAATTTTTCCGTACCCGATTTTTTGTGCTTTCGGCATCCCGGTTCGAGGTGCTCCGGTTGTAGGTGGATTTTGTGCATAGAGTGTTGAACTTCCAAGCAACAGAATCAGTAAAAGTGTTTTAAAGGGCGATTTGGTTAGCATTTTTTTCATTGTATTAGTATTGTCTACAACTAAATAGACGCATCCTGCCCACATGTGTTTTATACAATAGACCACAAGGGGTAATGCCTCGACGTTCGCCACGAATAAGTCGATGAATCCCACTTTTACGGGCAGCAGCCCAAATGAACGGTTACCAGGCCCGACTCATCGATTGACAGGTCTGATTGGTCGATTGTCCTTATATTAAGGCGTACAATAAGGAGATATTTACGTTATTGGTAGTATGGATCGCAAAAGACCAGGTATGGAGTTAGGGCTTGTTGCCCTGGTGTGGGTGTTATTTCTGACATTGACCCCGTTCAGTGTAGATATTCAATGGCCTGCTGAATTCTGGATTAAGCAAATGGTATTTGCCGCTTTGCTCACCCTGATCTATTATTTAAATAAGCGATACCTGTTACCTTCTTTTTTGGATAAAAATAAATTCTGGACCTACGGCCTGACAGCCATTGGAATTATTTTACTAAGCCTGTTGCTGATGCAGGTATTTGAAATCCAGATTGGCCTGCCGAGAAAAATGCATGAATTATTCCGTCCGGGCAAACCTTTTGACCCTTCAAAAAGCTTGATGCGATTTGACTATTCGGGTTTTCTTTTAATCCTGTTTGATCTCAGTCTGGCTGTTATCGTCTATTTGGTTCAAAAAGGACAACAGGAAACTGCTATCCGCAGAGAACTGGAGAAGCTTCAAATCAGCACCGAACTATCTTATCTCAAAGCCCAGATCAATCCGCATTTCTTTTTCAACACGCTGAATAATATCTACGCGCTCACGTCCCTGAATGTAGAGGCATCGCGCGAAGCATTGTTGAAATTGTCGTCGATGATGCGTTACGTCATCTACGAGCGAAAATCACAGGACACGAACCTCGTGGATGAAATCGGATTTATTGAGAATTACATTGAACTCATGAAACTTCGCCTGTCAAAGCGCGTACAACTTACTTTTGACAAGCCCGAGAATCCGCCCACGCTACCCATTGCCCCCATGATTCTTTTGCCTTTTGTTGAGAATGCCTTCAAACATGGTATCTCCTCCCGGGACAATACGGTCATTTCCATTCGGATTCGGATTGAGAAGAATGTGCTTCAATTCACCATTGAAAATACCATCGTGCCGAAAGAACATGAGTCCCACGAAGAATCAGGAATTGGTATTTCCAATACACGGCGCAGGCT
>CAYGOW010000147.1:4049-4826 GCA_964351425.1 uncultured Roseivirgaceae bacterium | reverse complement strand
CTTGAACTTTTATATCCTGGCAAACATGATTTTGAAATAGCAGATACAGGTGATACCTTTCGGGTAACCTTGCGAATTGAGCTCTCATGAAATTAACCTGCCTCGCCCTGGATGATGAGCCCCTGGCACTGGCCCTGCTGGAGGATTTTATCAAAAAAACACCGTTTCTGGAATTGGTGGCAGGATGCGAGAATGCCATTGACGCCTTAAAAATTATCCATGAAGGCGGTGTGGATGTCATATTCTCCGACATACAGATGAATGACTTATCAGGCCTGGAACTGGCCCGGATTCTTAGCGCCATGGATTCCGAAAAAAGACCTTTACTGATCTTCACCACCGCCTATGACCAGTATGCGCTGCAGGGCTACAAAGTAGATGCCATTGACTACCTGCTGAAACCCTACAGCTATGAAGATTTTCTTCGTGCGGCCAACAAGGCCCGGTCACTAAAGGAACCGGGCTCCAAATCAACGCAAACTTCAGAAGATAACTTTATTCTATTCAAGGTAGAATACCAATACGTTAAGGTGATGTACCAGGATATCATCTACATTGAAGGACTTAAGGATTATGTGAAAGTCCACCGGGAGAATGACAAAAACCCACTGTTATCGCTCACCAGTATGAAAAGCCTGGAAGAGCGCCTTCCAACGGATAAGTTCATGCGAATTCACCGCTCCTACATTATTAATCTCGACAAAATAACCGCCCTGGATAAATCCTCCGTGCGGCTGAAGTCCGTCGACTTACCGGTTTCAGACAGCTATAAGGAAC
>CAYGOW010000147.1:3576-4039 GCA_964351425.1 uncultured Roseivirgaceae bacterium | reverse complement strand
GGGTCTTCAAGACGCATCGTCAAAATACGCCCATCACCGTCAGCATCCTCATTGGTCAAGCCTTCAAGCGGTTCTTCATCCACGGGATATGGACGTGTACTACTGCGAATAATCTTGGGTTTATCCGCTAATGCCCATTCAGCGCCATCAGCACTAATACGTGGAATGATATAGAAGGTATTACCAGCCGGATACACCTGGTCGGCAACCCCATGCCCGGAATAACCCAGAACATAAAATTTCATTTGCGTTTAACCCGGGGATAACCTTAATTATCCAATAAATGTCCATTTTAGGGTTTCTTTCACAACATAACTCTTATGAAGCACCACTTCCTTATTGCCCTTTGTCTTTGTCTGTCTGGTCTCAACGCGCAGGATACGGATCGAAAAATTATCTTCCCCGATATTCCGGGCTACCAGACCCTCGTTTGTGATTTACACATTCATACGGTCTTTTCGGA
>CAYGOW010000147.1:0-3566 GCA_964351425.1 uncultured Roseivirgaceae bacterium | reverse complement strand
TGGCCTGACATCCGTGTCCAGGAAGCCCTATTTGACGGGGTAGATGCTATTGCCATCACAGATCACCTGGAGTACCAGCCGCATGAAGATGATATTCCAAATCCCGACCGAAACAGGTCCTTCGACCTCGCCAAAAAATACGCTGAAAACAGTGACCTGATTGTTATTCGGGGGGTGGAAATCACACGGTCCATGCCTCCGGGGCATAGCAACGCCCTTTTCGTGGAGGATGCAAACGCTTTCCTGGAAGATGATGTCCTTACCGTATTTCGAGAGGCAAAAAAGCAGGACGCTTTTGTCTTCTGGAATCACCCGGCCTGGGCGCCACAGCAGGAAGACGGAATAGCTACCTTGTCGGATTTGCACAAGCAATTGATTCAGGAAGACCTGCTGCATGGCATTGAAGTGGTGAATGAATTAACCTATTCTGACGAGGCACTGTCCATTGCCCTGGAGAATGACCTGACCGTAATGGCAACCTCAGACATTCATGGACTAATCGACTGGATGTTTGATATTCCCGGCGGAGGTCATCGTCCTGTAACACTTGTTTTCTCCGAAGACAGGTCGGAGCAAGGAATTAAGGAAGCACTGGAAAAGGGAAAAACCGTGGCCTGGTTCAAAAATCGACTCATTGGAAAAGAAGACTATCTGAAGCCCCTTCTGGAAAACTGCCTGAACGTTATTTCATTTGACTACATGGAGGAAACAACCATCGCCAAACTGGTGGTAGAGAACATATCGGACGCAGATTTAATTGCTCAAAACCGGTCTGAATTCACGTTACACGAATCCACTGACCTGGTCGAATTTAAGGGACACAGCCAAACGGTATTATATATAAAAACAAAGGAAAAGCTCAATCGCATCGAACTTGGTTTTGAAATCCTGAATGCCGTACAGGCCCCGAAGAGTCATCCAGTCATTGTCCTGAGGGGAGAATAAAAGGAACAGAAAAAGCTATTCTTTCGGAGGAGATAACAGTATGTTTCAATAGAATAAGCCGGTCCACCAAGGGCGGACCGGCTATTCCTAACACAACAGATTCCCATTTAATTAATTAATCACTGACAAATCGAACCATCTGTGTTATTGGAAAATGAATTACCGGATTCTATCAGGTTGGCTCCGGATCGTACCGATATTCCACAGCCACCACTCTTGGCAAATACACTGTTCAACACATCCAGACGTCCCGCCTTGAGAAATATCCCGGCTTTGTCATTACAACAGTAAACGTAGTTACTTCCCGCGTTCAGGATTTGACCAAATTCGATTCTGTTTTGCTGGCTATTTGTCTCGATGTGTATGCCTCGCCAATACCCGACGACATCCTGTTTCCCACGGAAAATGATATTTTCTCCACTTGTTCCCACGGCGTTGAATGTTCCCTGGTCATAAATTCCCAGACCGGTATTTTCAGCAAAAACAATTTCTGTTCCTTTTTCAATAACTACCGCGTCCTTGATATCGATTATGGTTTTATCGATCAGATACGGAACATTTGCCTTGCTCCATGTAATCCCATTGTCAACATCAGAGCTGAATATTCCGATATAATCCTCCTTATTGCCTGAATAGTTCGATCCTGTTCCATCCAATTCCCCGACTCGCTCAACTGCAATGTACATCGGATATTCATCGTGTGTAGTGATCGTATTATTTGCAAATCCCTCAAATTTAAAGTTGGCACCGGCATAAATCCCGTAATTCGCGCCATTACTAATTTTGGTATTTGATATGGAACCACGTCCTGTTTTATAAAAAACAGAAGCAACTGTATTACAACAATACACATAATTTGAACCTGCGTCGGAAATTTCTGCATGGTTGATGTTATTGTTGATACTCGATGTTTCTATATGAATCCCCCGCCAGTATCCTTCTACTGCTTCAAATCCTCTGATCACTACTTTACTGCTGGCGGTTCCCTGAATTTTCAAATAACCTTCGTCATATACACCCAAACCGGCATTCTCCCTCATGGCGAATTCCGCTCCGTTTGTAATGGTGAGTCCAGCGGTTATATCGATAACATCATCAATGAGGTATGGCACATTAGCAGCATCCACTGTAGTTACATCGTCAACCCGGCTATCAATAATTGCTATATAATCTTTTTGATTACCAGAAAAGTCCGAATTCAATCCGTCTAATTCTCCTACACGTGCCAACGAAGTAAACAAGGGATAGTCGTCGTGGGTAGTTATGGTATTATTCGCAAAACCGGATAATCTGGCCGCATCAAACACGTACATACCAACACCTTCGCCATTTTGAATGGTAGAATTTTCAATAGCAAACTGTCCACTTTTGATCATAAGCGAAGCCACCTGGTTACAGCAATACACATAATTCGAACCGGCGTCCTGAATCGTTACATACTCAAATCGATTATTAACAGAATTGGTTTCTACATGTATTCCACGCCAGCTGCCTTTGGTCCCGCTCAGCCCCTTAAAAATAATAGGATTGCCGGCATCACCCACCGCATTGATTGAGCCATTGTCATAAACTCCGAATCCGGAATTATTCTCAAATTCAATAACCACACCCGGCTCAATAATAAGGTCAGCAGTAATGTCTACAACACAGCCGGACTTCACACGGTAATCAATAGCTGCCGCCGTATTAACGAGTCTGGTTGATGTGTTAATCTTACATTCAAGCTCAACAGTTACTGCAGGTGCATTCCTGACCCAGGTTTGCGCATTGCCAGCACCACTACTACCTACCAATATCTCGAGAGTACTATCATTCTTGAGTTTGATTGATCCCGCATAGTAATTCCCATCGGAACCTAATTCCTCATGTGAGAAATCTCCTCCTCCCAGCGCTGTGATTGCCTTCCATTTGATGTCGCCAACAGAGAATCCGCTCTGTGCCTTATCTATAATAGTGGCTTCATCCTCAACGACATTCACCTTGATATAGTCGGCCGACGGGTTATTGCTATTGATACGGGTCCACTCACCCTGTATTTTTACTAAGTCCGCAGATCCGCTGAAACGGTCAACTTGCTGTGAATCTCCTGAGCCGATAATGATTAACACCTGATTGACATTTATAATGGTAATCGATCCGGACGTATAAGTACCATTTGCTCCGAGAACCAAAAAGGTAAATTCATTTGACCCGGTAAACAGTATATCTTTCCAGATAATATCGCCTTCGTTAAAGTCAGGATCAGTACTTGAAACAACAGTAGCCGCCCCTCCTTTCACCTCAATGATAATGGTTCCATTGTCTGTAACAATGGTCCAGGTGCCCTGTAATTGCACATATTCATTCTCCGCTGTAACTCTAATCCACTTTTGCAGATTGCCGGCACCGGAGTTCGCCACATTAATCTGAATTTCATTATCACTCAGCACCGAGATGGTGGCGTCATAATAATTGCCATCTGACCCCAGCTCCTGGTGTTCGAAGAGATCTTTCGATGCCGGGGTTATATCTTTCCACTTGATATTACCTTCAGTAAATGAAGTGGCCGAAGGATCCAGAATGGTAGCCGTTCCGTTGGAAACGGACACCCGCATACCATTGGCAGGTTCATTGTTTCCATC
>CAYGOW010000146.1:291-8503 GCA_964351425.1 uncultured Roseivirgaceae bacterium | reverse complement strand
GCAAGTACGGTAAACAGTTTGAAGATAGTGCCCAGTCGTTGGTCTGCAAGAAACAAATTATCAAACTGGTTATCGAGAAAAGAATATTCCAGCGGATCGCCCTGGGCAAATTTATCCCAGGAACCAATAACATTTTCGACAACATCTTTGGTATTGTCTCCCTCATAACGAACATACAACACATTGGAAACACCACTCCCATCGAGCTGCAGAATCAGCGGACGCACGGCCACCTTGATTGATTCAAAATTAAAATCTTTCAATACCCCAATGACTTCCATGGCCCTTGGCGCCTGGCCTTGAAAATTCATAATCCTCGAGCCAATTGGATTCTGAAGTCCAAACTCCCGAACGGCGGCTTCATTAATTACAACTGTTGCCGTATCTGAAGGAAAGTCCTTGGAGAAAAAACGTCCTTCTGCCATGCTAAGTCCCATTGTTGGCAGATAATCTTCATCTACGAAATAAGTACCCAAAATATGATCATCTTCTTTTCCCTCCTCACGAAATAACGTGGTATTGTTTGTACCAGGCATCACATTATTTGAAAAGCTGGTATACGATATATTGCTCTGGGCATCCAGTTCATTTTGAAAGGCAATGCGGTTCTCGCCAATTTGATCCATATTCTCGAGCATAATCACTTTTTCCTTATCGAACCCGAGGTTACGGTTTTGCATGAACTGAATTTGCTGGTAGACAATGCCTGTACAAATTACCAGAAGTATGGAGATCCAGAACTGGAAAGTCACCAGGAAACTGCGTATTTTTCCACTCCGCATGCCTCCTCTTATACGGCCTTTCAGTGTTTCCGTAATTTGGAATGAAGTCAGATAGAACGCCGGATACATACCAGCCAAAAATCCAATCAGCAATATAATCAGGAAAATACCTAACGCGACAAACGGCTGAAATAAATCATTCATGGCTAATTGCTTCCCGGCGAGGTTATTGAAATAAGGCATCAACAATGACGTTATACCTAAAGCTATGACTGCCGACAAAATCGCATAAAGCGTTGATTCAGATAGAAACTGCCCGATCAGCCGATCCCTTGTAGATCCCATAGTCTTACGTAACCCTACTTCTTTTGCACGGCCCGCAGATTTGGCGGTGGATAAGTTCATGAAATTGATACATGCTATCAATAGAATAAACAATCCAATGGCTGAAATTATATAAACGTTGGCCATATCTCCCTGTGGTTGAGCTTCGTCTTTAACATCTGAACGGAGATGAATATCAAGCAGGGGTTGGCTATAGTACTCGTAGATCTGACCGTCCTTTTCCAGTTGCTCCATTGATTTGCCCATAAATTGCATGAAGATCGGCGTGACATTCATATCCACGATGGGCTTTAATTTTCTGTCCATTTCCAGAGGATCTGTACCTGGAGCCAATACCACATAGGTGAAATAGCTGTTATTCAACCATGCCCCTTGTGAATCATTCATAAAGGGAAATGACTCGATTGACACCAACGCTTCAAAATATAAATGCGTTTTATGCGGCACATTCTCAATCACACCGGTAACGAGATATTCCGTGCGATCATCCCCAAGGTTGAGGGTTTTCCCTACAGCCGGTTCGTCATTGAAATATTTCTGAGCAATTTTCTCTGTCAATACTATTTTATGGGGTCCTGATAATGCGCCTTCAGGATTTCCTTCAAGAAAAGTATGCTGAAATACGTCAAAATACGTGGAATCAGCTGTAAGTACGTGCTCCTCGGCATAGACCATATCGTCAAGCCTGAATGTCCAGTTATTGGTGAAGTCTTTCAATCTCGCTGACGCCATCACACCCGGGATTTCCTCTACCATGGTAGTACCAAGAACACTATTGGTTGTGACCGTGTGTATCTCCTGGTCTGACAGTAATCCGTGTAATTGCATCCGGTGAATATTCTCCGAGTTGGGATAAAACTTATCATAACTCACCTCATCAACCACATACAGTAAAATGAACACGCAGGCGGTTATACCTATCGTCAATCCCATTAAGTTGATGGCTGCAAATATTTTATTTTTGGTCATGTTGCGGAATGCAACTTTGAAAAAGTTCTTGATCATAGCTGTTGCTGGACTATTGTCCGTTTAAATAGACGAATTTGCTGATTACACCAGAAGACATGATGGTGAAAGGAAGGAATTTTGCTGCATCCTTTTCATTCAAGGATAATTCCGTCGTTGTTCCATCACCGGGTATATCAACATCATACCGTATCATATTCAGATACGCATTCAAACTGGCAGCAAGAATTACGGCAACAAGAAGATTTCGACCTGCTACGGCTATAGAAGATATGCGTAGCAGATGCCGTACAGCTTTTACTGATAGAGATTTCATGTTGTTGTTGTTTTGAGTGACCTTGAAATACCTGACCTGAGCCTTTCCTAAATATGGAATTGCTCCTTAATATTCTCTGTTACCACCTTACCATCAAACAAATTGATAATACGATGGGCATAATTGGCATCATAGGGAGAGTGCGTTACCATGATGATGGTAGTTCCTTCCTCATTCAATTCCGCCAATAATTTCATGACTTCCTCGCCATTTGCCGAGTCCAGGTTACCTGTTGGTTCATCCGCCAGGATAACTTTTGGTTTCGCAACAATAGCACGTGCAATGGCAACGCGCTGCTGCTGTCCACCTGACAGCTGCTGCGGGAAGTGGTTACGTCGGTGCATGATATTCATCCGCTCCAACACTTCTTCCACGCGTTGCTTACGCTCTGCTGATGGTACTTTTAAATAAAGCAAAGGAAGCTCGACGTTTTCAAATACTGTCAGTTCGTCAATCAGGTTAAAACTCTGAAATACAAACCCGATAGATCCTTTCCTTAGTTGAGCCCGCTGACGCTCAGAATATCCGCTCACCTCATGGTCCCCAAAATGATACTTTCCTTCACTTGGGTTATCCAGCAGTCCGAGGATATTAAGTAATGTTGATTTACCACATCCGGAGGGGCCCATTATGGCCACGAATTCTCCATCCTTGATCTCAACATTTATATTGTTTAAGGCAGTTGTCTCCACTTCATCGGTTGTGTAGACTTTCTGTAGGTTTTCAATTTTAATCATGTTCTTACAGTTTGTTATTGTTGTTATTGTGTTTACTTCAGTACTAATACTTCATTATCTCCGAAATTGTCATACGATGAGGTAACTACCTTGTCTCCGGGCTCCAGGCCATCCAGCACCTCAAAGTATTCCGTGTTTTTTCGTCCTAACCGGACCTCACGCTTTTCTGCCTTGGTACCATCCTCTGATACGACATATACCCAGTTCCCGCCTGTGTCTTTATAAAATCCACCGGTCGGCAGCAATATCCCCTCTTCCGATTGGCCCAGTTCGATCCGCATCCGCAACGATTGGCCGCGACGCAGGCCTGCCGGAATATCCCCGGTAAATTCCATATCCACATCAAAGCGTCCATTGGTGATTGTAGGATAAATGTAGGTAATCACCAGTTCGTAATCTTTGTTATTGATTGGGGCAATGGCCTTAAGCCCTGTGGATATTCTCGGAAGATATATTTCATCAATCGGGGTCCTGACTTTAAACGAGCCGGTTTTATCCACCTGACCCAGTCGCTGACCTGGATTCACTGCCATTCCTTCGAATAAAGGCGGGGTTGATAATTGTCCGTCAATCGGCGAACGAATAATCAGGTTATCCAGGATCTGACCTACGCCTTCAAGGCTCTCGGTCATTCTTCGCTCCGAACGGTTCAATTGCACCAGCTGACGTACCCTGGCGAGGGAATCATTTTTATAACTGGCATAGGTTATTTCACGACGCTTAAGATTGTATTCATAGTCAGCTTCCGTCTGTTCAAACTGCTGCTTTGAAATTAATTTCTTTTCATAAAGCATTTTCTCCCGCTGATATTGAGGACGAAGTTTACTCAACCGGTTCTCAATTTCCGCCAGGGTTTGCTGCTGCTGCAAGTCATTTTGCTCCAGGGAAAGTCGTGTCTGACGTACACGGTTGATACTCTCATTGAGACTGGCTTCCTGACTCAATACACTTAACTCCCGATTCAGGTTATTAAGCTCGACGATCACATCACCCTTTTTTAACATGGCGCCACTTTCCGCCTCTACCCGCTTGATGGTTCCTCCTTCAATAGCATCAAGATAGAATGTTACCATGGGCTGTGCTGTACCTGTCTGTGGAATATAATCCTGGTAAACGCCCCGGCGTACCTCAACTATAGTAATTTTTTCTTTTTCAACATTTACCTTCGACCGACGGTCGGCCCAACCAAATTGATAAACGATAAAACTTACCAGCAAGGCAATGCCTGCGATGGTAGCAATTCGCTTTAATGTCCACTTCTTCTTTTTAATCTGTCGATCCATGATGCTATTAATTCGATAACTCCTATGCCAACAAGTGTGCCAATACTGTAAACAGGCTAAATGATTAAATAAAGCCATTTTTCCTGTTCACAACCGTTCATTGCTGAACGAAAGCGTCCGAAATCGAACAAATTATCCGGAGAATATATAGGAGCTTTGTGCCTAAATTCATAAATAGCAATGATTCGGGGAAACGGTATCAGATTTGATATTGCTTTCATGAATGAACGAGGAATTACCATGACAGACACCAAAACCGGTCGGATATTAATTATTGATGACAACGAAGATTTGCTCAAGGCAGCCCGAATCTTTTTGAAGCGCCATGTCCAGCAAGTGGACCTGGAGAAAAACCCCGAGGCCATACCTGCATTACTCAACAACGAGTCGTATGATGTCATTCTCCTTGACATGAATTTCACCAAGGATGTCAGCAGTGGGAAAGAAGGATACTACTGGCTGGAACAAATCCTCAAGATAGACCCTTCCGCTGTCGTCGTGCTGATCACCGCCTACGGTGATGTTCAGATGGCAGTCAAGGCCATTAAGGCCGGAGCCACCGATTTTGTCCTGAAGCCCTGGGAGAATGAAAAACTTCTGGCCACCATTTTCTCCGCCATGCGCCTGCGGGAATCCCGAATGGAAGTGGAAGAACTCCGATCCAGGCAAAAGGAACTTTCGTTGAAGATCAATGAGCGCTATGAGAATATCATCGGCAAAAGCACGGCTATGATGAAGGTATTCAGCACCATTGACCGCGTCGCTGCGACAGATGCGAATGTGCTGATCCTTGGAGAAAATGGTACCGGAAAAGAGATCATCGCAAGGGCCATCCACAATAACTCCTCCCGGAAAGATGAAATTTTTGTCGGGGTGGATCTGGGATCCATCAGTGAAACCCTTTTTGAAACCGAGCTATTCGGTCATAAGCGGGGTGCTTTTACGGATGCCCGGGAAGACCGTGCGGGAAGGTTTGAAGCAGCCGAGAACGGCACCTTATTTCTGGACGAAATAGGAAACCTCACCATGCCGTTACAAACAAAATTATTGTCGGTTCTTCAAAATCGCATCGTGAGCCGTGTGGGTGAGAATAAATCACGACCCATTAATATCCGATTAATTTGCGCTACAAATATGCCACTGTATGACATGGTGAAGGAGAATAAATTTCGCCAGGACCTGCTGTACCGCATCAACACGATTGAATTACGACTCCCGCCTTTACGTGAACGACTTGAGGATATCCCGCTACTGGCAAACCACTTCATTACGATGTACAATCAGAAGTATGAAAAATCGGTCAACAAGATCAGCGAAGCGGCCATGAGCCGAATGCAAAAACACCAGTGGCCTGGTAATATCCGGGAATTGCAACATGCTATCGAACGGGCCGTTATAATGAGTGGTTCTACCATCCTTCAACCTGAAGATTTTCATTTTGGATTTACGGGGTCTGCTGGAAATTCCGGCGATGAATCGCTCTCCCTCGAAGAATATAACCTGGAGGACATGGAGAAAATATTAATCAGGAAGGTCTTAAAGAAATACAATGGAAACATTACCCAGGCAGCAACGGCTCTTGGGCTGACAAGGTCATCCCTCTATCGTAGACTTGAAAAATATGGGCTTTAGAAACTTCCGTTTAAAAGTTTTTATCAGGGTCATCCTGTTGTGTTTCACCATTTTTACCATGATGTACACACTGATAAGGCTCGAGGCGGTTTTTGCCTTTGTGGTCCTTATCGGGCTTTTGATTATTCAGGTATACGAACTCTTTTATTTTCTTGAAATCATCAACCGGAAACTAACCCGGTTTCTGGAATCCATAAAGTATTCTGATTTCGTTTCGACATTTACTTCGGACAGCCAGCTGGGCTCTTCCTTCAAGGGTTTGAATCATGCATTTAACGAAGTGTTGGAAGCTTTCCGGCTGACACGGGCAGAAAAGGAAGCTCACCTTCATTACTTGCATACTATCGTCGAACACGTCAGTGCCGGGTTACTTGCTTTTGATGAAACAGGATCTGTCGAACTACTCAATGCCACTACCAAGAAACTGTTAGGCTTAGTTTCGCTTCACAATACCGATGAGCTGATTGAGAGTAACAGCCGTCTTTACAAAGCAATTTTTGACCTGGCCCCGGGTAAAAGCACAATTTATACGAATCACAATAATGAACAACTCTCCATCCAGGCTACTGAATTGATTCTAAAAGGGCGAAAGGTGAAATTACTGGCGATTCAGAATATTCAACCCGAATTACAGAAAAAGGAGCTTGAGGCATGGCAGAATCTGACGCGCGTCTTGCGCCATGAGATCATGAATTCCATTACACCCATAGCCTCGTTAACCGGAACAATGAAGACTATTCTCGAAGAAGATTTGATCCAGCGGGATGACCACTTTGTACTGGAAGCAGAAGCAGCAGAAGATCTTGGTGAGGGTATTTCAACCATCGAAAACCGAAGCCAGGGACTCATTCGCTTTATTGATGCGTACCGCGATTACACGGCCATCCCCCTCCCCTCCATGGAGAAATTTAAAATTGCGGATCTGTTCAAACGGATAAATACACTACTCAAATCGCAATTGGACAACTCCGGAGCAGTTTTGGAATGGAGCGTATTACCCGATGAATTGGAACTGTTCGCCGATGAAAAACTCATTGAACAAGTTCTTATTAACCTGATCAAAAATGCCATTGAAGCAACACACAGCGGAGACACAATTTATTTGTACGCCGCCCTGAAAAACCAAAAGCAGGTACGCATACTGGTTGAAGATCATGGGGATGGCATCATCCGGGAGGCACTCGAACGTATTTTCATTCCATTCTACACAACAAAAAAGACCGGAAGCGGGATTGGACTTGCTTTGAGTCGTCAGATTATGCAATTACACCAGGGAAGCCTGACGGCAGAATCTGAACCCGGAGAATTCACACGGTTCACCTTGCATTTTTAACGCGTACGAACCGGCAAATAGGGTCGCCATTCTTCGCAGTGATAGCCCGAAAATTCACGTAAAAACATCAGATAAGTTGGTTTGAATGGCTTCGATTTGAGTCGTATCCCGGCTTGATCCGGAGTATAATCCCCTTTTCGGGTATTGCAGCGACGACACGCGGTAATCAGATTGTCCCAGGAAGACCTTCCCCCCTTTGATTTTGGAATGACATGATCCAGGGTCAGGTCGCGAGAAGCTCCACAGTATTGACAATTGAAGTTGTCCCGTTTAAATACATTTTGCCGTGTTAGTGACACGCCTTTGTACGGAATATGAACATATCGGGTCAAACGGATCACGGCAGGCATAGGGAAGCTATCATCAACTGTTCGCAACCGAAATCCATTCGCCGGTTCAACAAGCTCCGTTTTCTTCAAATAATTCAGAATAAATGCTCGCTGAACAGTACAAATGGATATCGGGCTATTGTCTTGATTTAGCACCAGAACCTTCCGCTTCATCACTTTAAATTACATGGTTACAATTTTGAAAACAAAATCGTACCCCAGATAATTCAAGCCTGTAATATTCTTCTTATCGCGTAGTATGTATGTGTCAGCCGACCCGTTTCGGCATCATGAATTCCGTCTTCACCCATCTTGTCAATGCGTACACGCCCGGAAGCATGAATAATCTTTCGCTCAGATAAAATGATTCCAACATGGCTCACTTGCTCTTTTTCATTTATGAAAAAAGCCAGGTCCCCGGGTTTTGCTTCTTTCAGAGACACTACTTCCGACCCTTGCTTTACCTGCTGGGAAGCATCCCTTTTCAATGAATAACCACATAGCCTGAAAACCATTTGTGTGAAGCCGGAACAGTCTATACCAAAAGGG
>CAYGOW010000146.1:0-281 GCA_964351425.1 uncultured Roseivirgaceae bacterium | reverse complement strand
CCAGAGATAAGGGGCGTGAAGATATTTTTTGGCCATCTCATAGAGGAAATCAAAATCACGTCGCTGCCCGAGACTTTTTGATTCTCCGTTAAAAGCCAACTTTTCCTCCATCTTAAATAATTCACTGGTGGAAATTGGTAATACGCTGCCTAGTATTATGGTTATTGGGTTTTTCCGGAACAGAATACTGGAGGTTAAATCCAGACACAATTTGTAATCTGAATGACTTATTTGTTCGTAGTAGGCATGGGTGATCGACGTGTGTTGACGATGATCAATCC
>CAYGOW010000145.1:7967-8525 GCA_964351425.1 uncultured Roseivirgaceae bacterium | reverse complement strand
CCGGATTTAATGTGCCGGATTTCGAAGCTATCGCGGCAGTCGCGAAAAGGCATGATATCCCTTTGATCGTTGACAATACGTTTGGTGCCGGGGGGTACCTTTTCCGGCCAATCGAACATGGCGCGGCAATCGTGACTTCATCAGCTACCAAGTGGATCGGCGGACATGGCACTTCGATTGGCGGGGTGATCATTGACAGCGGGAATTTCAATTGGGGTAATGGCAAGTATCCCCAATTTACGGAACCTTCAGAAGGCTATCACGGACTGAATTTCTGGGAAACATTTGGTTTCGATAACCCACTGGGCTTACCAAATATCGCCTTTATCATCCGGGCACGGGTAGAAGGTTTACGTGATTTTGGCTCGGCGCTAAGTCCGTTCAATTCTTTCTTATTGCTCCAGGGACTGGAAACCCTTTCCCTGCGTGTCGAAAGGACTTGCGAGAATGCCCTGGCACTAGCCAAATGGCTGGAAGCTCACCCGCAGGTGGAGACCGTTAATTATCCCGGCCTGGAAAGCTCGAGTTATCACACCCTGGCAAAGAAATACCTTAAAC
>CAYGOW010000145.1:0-7885 GCA_964351425.1 uncultured Roseivirgaceae bacterium | reverse complement strand
ATTTATTGACAGCCTTCAACTGGTTAGTCACCTGGCCAATGTGGGGGATGCCAAAACGCTGATTATTCAGCCTTCAGCCACAACGCACCAGCAATTGACGGATGAGGAGCAATTGTCTTCCGGTGTTTTACCCAATTTGTTGCGTATTTCCGTGGGTATTGAGCATATTGATGATATTAAAGCCGATTTAGAACATGCCTTCAACGCAGTTAAAAGCGGAGTACCTGCCTGAAGTGGAGCAGGGAACATTCAAATACAGTAAACCATTCGGACTGGAGGGTGGCGACACCCTCCCCGAATTGGTTATCCATTATACTACACATGGCAAACTCTCCGATAAAAAGGATAATGTCATCTGGGTATGTCATGCCCTTACCGCCAATGCGAATCCGGCGGAATGGTGGCCGGGGCTTATCGGGGAAAACTGTTTTATCAATCCGGAAGAACATTTCATCGTATGCGCCAATATACTGGGCTCCTGTTACGGGACAACCGGTCCGGCATACAACGATGTTACTGAAAGTAAAGCCGGACTGAACTTTCCACAGATCACAGTCCGTGATATGGTCAAGGCACATATTCTCCTGCGCCAACACCTGGGGATTGATCGGATAAAACTTGGTATCGGGGGCTCAATGGGCGGACAACAACTGCTCGAATGGGCCTACATGGAGCCGACTACCCTGGAGCATCTTTGCGTGATTGCCACCAATGCCAGGCACTCTGCCTGGGGAATAGCTTTCAATGCAGCGCAACGGATGTCTCTAGAAGCGGATCCGACGTTTTTTACAAGAGAAAAAGACGCCGGAGCAAAAGGACTGGAAGCGGCCAGGGCCATTGCTATGCTGTCGTATCGCAACCAGCAAACCTATAATACCACACAAACGGATGAGACACCTGGTCTGGAAAATTTCAAAGCGGATAGTTATCAACGCTATCAGGGCCTTAAACTTCAAAAGCGCTTTGATGCCCATTCGTATTATTATCTGAGTAAAGCGATGGACAGTCATCATATCGGACGTGGACGCGGAAGCAGTGTTGAAGCGCTTCGATCGATACAGGCAAAAACACTGGCCATTGGAATTGAATCCGACCTCTTATTTCCGGTTGTCGAACAGGCCTTTATCGCGGAGAATATCCCCGTTGCGCGCCTGGAGGTCATTGACTCGATCTATGGGCATGATGGTTTCCTGATTGAAGTGGAGCAGATCACGGCATTGCTCAGCGACTTTCTGAAAGAGGCTTAATCAATGAGGCATCATATAATCAGGGCATTAGAAACCGGTCCTGATAGATTCTTATTCCTTTCCGTCCAGCCCGGCTGACAGAGGTCAAGGATGGGTAGAAAAGATAGACCTGCCCGGTGACACCAGGCAGGTCTATTTTTAACAATCAATACTATTCCTCCACATTCACCACATTATCATCGGGAATGCGGTCGATCATTTTGTTATACGGGTCGATCCCTGCTTTCACCGGTCGTTCATCCACCGTAAACGTGAGGGTATGATCCCCGGGCTCCAGCCATACTTTTTTCAGCAATAGCGGCTTTTTCACTTCCATGCCCATGTCATTGGTAACATCTTCGCTAAAAATGCCAATCTCCAGCAAATTTGCTTTGTCCCCTTCCTTAAGAATTTCACCTAACCCATCGTAGTAAATTTTCGCCGAGTTGACATCCAGGGTAACTTCAAATTTACCATCCTTTTCCTCGACCGTTGCTGCCGTGGCTTTATTTTCATACAGGACGATATTCTCAAAGCTGTCTTCCAGGTAGTACTTCATACTGTCTGGTGTTACCGACTTGATATACCCATACCAGTCAAGCGAAGTGGCGTAAGGAGGCTCTGACTTCATCCCAAATTCCTTGATCATGTTCTTAAAACCCACATTGAGACTGTCATCCGAAATATAGTCGGCCAAAGCATATAGGACGAGTCCGCCTTTCTGGTACCAGACATAGGCTTGATTGTCATTATCCAGTAAGGTCTTTTCGAATTTGCTCTCATTCGCCCTGGACCGAAGGTATTGATCCAGCTCCTGCTTAAGAAACTTCTGCATGGCATCAGGACCGTAATAATCCCGGGCGACCATCAAGGCAGAATATTCCGCCATGGATTCGGAAATCTGGTTGGAGCCTCGTGTGGCACTCGGAGCAATCTGATGCCCCCACCACTGGTGAGCCACTTCATGGGACGTCACCCAATACGCACGATCAAATTTATTCGGATCTGTGTAATTGGCCGTCCATCCGAAACTTTCTGAGAATGGCACTGTATTAGGATACGACTGGGCAAAACCTGCATACCTCGGAAATTCGAGAATGCGCATTTGGTCATACTGATAAGGCCCGAAATTCTCAGAGAAGTAAGCAATCGAATGCTTGATACTTTTCATAAACCGGTCAATATTATACGTATGTGTGGGATAATGATAGATCTCCAGATTGATCGTCCGTCCATCAGGTCCTGTATACGTGTCACGGGCTACATCATATTTGGCTGAAACCACATTGAAGAATACCTGTATTGGCGCATTCATTTCATAGCGGAAATAGCGGCGGCCGTCTTCAACCCATTCTTTCTGAAGATATCCTGGCATAATGGCCACCTGATCTTCCGACGTGCTGACGGTTCCTTTAAAGTCCGCATAATACCCATCGTCGGTAAACAGGAATGTGCTACGACCTTTCGGATCATCCTGTTCAGGTAATGTATAATCCCGCTCGGGTAATTCATACTTCTTACGTTCCTGATCACTGGTCAGTTCGCCACCGGGTGAATAACCAAACTCCGGAAAAACACCCGCATTGAAGAACGTCCCATTGTAGACTACTTCACGTTGGCTGCCGCTATTCGGAAACCCATCAAACCCAACGGAAACTTCCATGATTGCAGTCACTGTATCTCCAGGCATGATCGGCTTTGCCAGCTTATAGAAATAGATATAATAATCCTTATCATAGGATAGTTCCTCCACATCGGAATGACTGAAAGAAATATTTTTCAATTTACTTAAGCTGCCACTCATCGTCAGCATGAGAGAGTCAATGGGCTCGGATGAATTATTGAATACGACAAATTCACCCTTCGCATCGGCGCGGCGTTCGTACGGATAGACATCCACCCATGTCTCAACACCGGCAATTTTGGGCGTAGCCAGGCTCATATATTTCCGGTAGGTCTTTTCGTAAATGGCCGAGCGTTCGTTGTTTTCATCGCTGGTTCGATAGGTATTGCGAACAGCCGTATTGTCATAAATGACATAGCCGGATACCGCAAAGGCTACAAATGCCAATACAATTCCCACCACAGGCAGTGCTTTTATTCGCTGAGCAGCTACCTTGAATCGAGATTTTACTGAATGCTCGGAGCTCCGGTTCCAGAAGAAATTACCCAGGATAAGGAGTATGATTCCCATGGACAACCAGTACATATTAAACCAGTTTTGTGCGGTCCAGAAATGGCCAAAACCATTCATGTCTGACAGCACATACGGTGGCCGGTAGGAATAAAACAACATGTTCAGGTCGTATTCGGCAAACTCACGGATACCAAATAAAAGGATCCAGAACCCTATTGTCACGACATGCCCGAGAAATTTATTGTTCACCAATATATGGATGAAGAACGCCAGCATCGTGAGCTGCACGTAGTCCGGGAACTCGAGGAGGTAAACATCCTTGAAATACATGTCAAATTTGAAGTCCGTAAAGCCGGCCAATAGCTGGTTCAATACCCCGCTGACGATGATGGTTGAGGCAAGCAAAAAGGCTACCATGACCAGCGCCAGGAATTTGGAACCATAGCTCAACCAATTGGGCACCGGCAAGGCATCCGCAATATTGGCAAACTTTAAGGTCTTATCGCGATGGACAGATTCTCCCGTGTAAAAGATCAGGATAATAAATACAAAGAGACCGAAGTTAAAGTCCTTCACTTCCAGCATAAGATACGTCGTTGGATGGGCAGGACGGTCACTTCCTGCGGCACTGAACCATCCGTCAAGAAACAGGAAGGCCACGCCTCCCAATAACATAGCAAGGAAGTACGGATCCTTAACGATGTTAAAGAATTCAATTTTAGCCATACTCCAGCATTGTGCGAGGTGAGCACCAAACGAATAGGATGGCTTATAGGACGGTATCTTAATCGAGGAAGGAGCCAGTTCTTCGGCTTCTTCTTTAGATTCCTTTCCTCCGGATTTACCGGTGCTCAATACATCGCTGAATTTGAATTTATAAAGGGTGAACAGAAATAGTCCAAGAGCAATTCCGAGATAGATAAGCCGGTTGGCAATCAACACACCAGACAGGGGAAACAATTGCGTATTCTGCTCAGCAGGCGTCCAGTACTGGGTCTCTGTGGCATAAGTCTGCAGTGCAAACGGATCAAACAGGCTGACAATGTCCTGGTTTTCCAAGTCGGCCACAAAGGTTAAGCTAATCAAATAGCCGATAAAAAGGATGACACTACCCGTATACGTAGCAACCACTTTGCGGCTCAACGCGACCAGTGAAAAGAATATGGTGCCGGCAAAAATGAAATTCGGCCAGGAGAAGAGCAGTGTAGGTTGGATATAATGCCACAAATTAAACGGTCCAAACCTTTCCGCTTCTTCAAGCCCAAGAGAGGGTCCAAGGGCAAATCCGATCATTAAACCCAATTGCATGCCGATACTAATCAACAGCAGTATCACAAGGGAGCCAAGGTAGCGGCCAATCAGGTATTGCTTTTCGGTGATCGGATAGGAATAAATGTACTGAGCCGTGCTATGCTCGATGTCCCGGTAAACTGGCATGCCCAACACGGCCGATGATAATAACATACCAAAAATGCTGATGATGATAAGCATTTGGGCTATCGAGGCTGGTGAATTCACCAGTACTTTTTCAGATGCCGGTGTAGACCCATAGATGGCAGTAAGAAAGCCAAACAGAAACAACACCCCAAAATAGGCCCACGTCGCAGGTCGCTTGAGCCGGTACTTAATTTCGAATAAGAATATTTTTCCAGTCATGACAAGCAATTAGTGAAGTACAACATCCATTTTTTCAGCTATTCGTGCAAAGTACACGTCTTCCAGGTCTGATTCGGCCCGGGCAAAGGAAGGATCCGGTTCGAGGTCGGACAAAACATGAATTTGCGTTTTACCGGATTTCAGTTGGGTGTTAATCACCTTATATTGTGACTGATATTGCGGTAGTTCATCTTTCTCAATCACCTTAACCCAGATCTTGCCGTCCAATTCCGCAACCAATTGAGCCGGATGGCCTTGCGAGATCACCTCGCCCTTACAAATAATGGCCATGTCGCTGCACAAGTTGGTAACATCTTCAACAATATGTGTCGACAGGATAACGATTGTGTTTTCGCCTATTTCACTCAACAGATTATGGAAACGGTTCCTTTCCGTCGGATCCAGTCCGGCAGTAGGTTCATCCACAATAATTATTTTCGGGGATCCAAGTAAGGCCTGTGCAATCCCAAACCGCTGCTTCATTCCGCCTGAGTACGTACCCAGGTTTTTCTTTCGCACATCATATAAATTTACTTTTTGCAACAAGGCGGAAACCGTTTCCGAACGTTGTTTCTTGTCATTCAGCCCTTTCAGGGAGGCTATATGATCAAGCATGGCCTCCGCCGTCACCTTGGGATACACACCAAATTCCTGGGGAAGGTAGCCAAGTACCTTACGCATTTCCTCTTTCTGGCGCAAAACATCCATTCCGTCCAGCATGATAGATCCGGAATCGGCTTCCTGGAGTGTAGCGATGGTACGCATCAGTGTGGATTTACCAGCGCCGTTTGGGCCCAGGAGACCAAACATCCCTTGTTCGATAGTAAGAGAAACATTGTTTAATGCCTGTACCCCGTTGCCGTAGGTTTTATTCAGGTTTTCAATGACTAGCTGCATATGTGTGATTTTTTGGTGATGGTAGTTTTTTTGAAGTTTTCAATATAGGATAAAAAAAATAAGAATAGAAGTCGCTGATTATTGGGAAATTACCGGTGATCTGAAGAATAAACCGCTGGGAGGCAGGTGTCTACAAAAAGTGCCTGAAGGGGGTAAAATTAATCAGGTATAGGGTCGTCACCGGATCGTTGTCCAGTGATTGACAGGCAGTGATCTCGGGTGAAAATCTTTCCTAAGGGTTATTTGCCCAAAACCCGCCGAATCTCATTCGCTTTGGTCATCATTTCACGCATTCCTTCTTCATCCCCCGCGTCCAGCTTCTCTTTAAACTCCTGAAGGTGGGCGATGTACTCACCTAATGCCTGGGAGACATGGGGTTGATTGGCTTCAAAAATGGGGGTCCACATATCCGGCGAACTCATTGCCAGGCGCACGGTTGATTGAAATCCACTGCCCGCCATATTGAAAATATTCCGCTCGTCCTGTTCGATATCAAGGACCGTCTGTCCAAGCATGAAGGAGGAAATATGCGATAAATGGGAAACATAAGCGATATGACGGTCATGCGCCTGCGACTCCATAAAGATCGTTTTCATTTCCAGGGCCCGGAACAACGAAGCCGCGATGTCGATGGCGTGCAATCCGGTATCGCGGCGATCACAGATGATGTTAACTTTATCTTTGTATAAACCGGAGAATGCAGCGGACGGACCGGTATTTTCCGTTCCCGCGATGGGATGCGCAGCCACAAACTGATTTCTCCGCGGATGATCCTTCACCTGCTCGCATATACCATGCTTGGTCGATCCGAAATCGATCACCACCTGGTCGTCAGTTACACTATCCAGAATGCCGGGGAGCAGACTTCTTATAGCCTTTACAGGTACGGCCAGCAGGATAACATCTGAATTCTTCACCGCCTTCTCCAGGGGCGCGGCTTCATCGATCCATTTGTAGGCCAATGCGCTACTCACGTGTTTTGGATTGGCATCTACGCCGTAGCAGAAGTTTAGCCATCCGGCTTTTTTCAGATCTATCGCCAGGGATCCGCCGATGAGACCGCATCCCACAATTGCTGCTTTCATGATTTAAATAGTTTAGCCTTGACTTTAAGAATCTTTTCCGCTGCTTCCTGCAACAGGTGATCTGACGAACATAGTGAAATCCTGGCATATCGGGTGCCGCGGGATCCAAAAATATGCCCGGGAGTAATGAATACCCCGGCCTTATACAAAATTGAATCCACCCATTCATCGGTATTTTGAATGGGTTCCGGAATTCGGGCCCAGGCGAACATCCCGCCTTGCTCTTCCGCATAGGAACATTCCAGAATATCGAAAATCCGGTAAGCGGCTTCCCGGCGATGATGGTACACTTCCAGGTTTTTTTTGTACCAGGATTTAGGGAGTCCAAGTGCTTTGACTGCCGCCCGCTGAATGGGCAGGAACATCCCTGAATCCATATTACTTTTTACCCGGAGAATCATTTGTAAATATTCTTGTTCGCCCGAAACCCAACCTACGCGCCAACCTGCCATATTATGTGATTTGCTCATCGAATTAAGTTCGAGTGCTACCTCCCGCGCCCCGTCCACCTGGAAAATACTTAATGGCGCACCATCGTACAGCATGGCATATGGATTATCGTTGACCAGCAGAAATTTGTGTTTTCGGGCCAGATGGATAAGCGATTGAAAGAGAGAAGAAGACCCTTTAACGCCCGTAGGCATATTCGGGTAGTTGATCCACATGAGCTTGACTTCGTCCAGGGGTAGTTGTTTCAATTGGTCCAGGTTGATGTCCCACTGATGGTGTTCATCCAGGTCATAGGTAACAATCTCTGCGCTGGTGAGCCTGGCAACAGAGGCGTAAGTAGGATACCCGGGATTCGGAACTAATACCTTGTCACCCGGATCGAGAAACGCCATGGATATATGCATGATCCCTTCTTTTGATCCCATGAGCGGCAG
>CAYGOW010000144.1:0-8540 GCA_964351425.1 uncultured Roseivirgaceae bacterium | reverse complement strand
AATTGCCACCTCCTTGAGTGGAGTGAACCAACGCAAGTGATATCTACCGGGCGCTTCCTTCACAAAAAAGGCTGTTTCAGAGAGGTTATTCTCCATGGCAATCATCTGAAGGGTTTCATTGTCCAGCCATTCTTCGAGCGGACAAACCGCAGCGGGGTTGCCCTGAAATATTTCATCGGCAAATGCATCAACCTGGTAGAGTGGAAATTCCATATACTAAATATACGGAATCATGAAGACAAAGTGAAGCGGAAAACAAGGACAGATGACCGATAAGATCAGAATATTCAGCTTCTTTCTACCCGTCCCCGCACCTCTCTTATGAGTGCCTCAAATAACTTTCAGTAATAATCTATTTTTTTTAGTATTTACTAATATTATTAGTATTTACTCATTAACTTAGCCTAACGAAACGACTAAAACGTGAATACATGTCAGCCCGTGCCATTCTACATCTGGACCTTGACACATTCTTTGTGTCCTGCGAGCGGCTCCTCGACAGCCGGCTGGAAGGCAAGCCCATTCTCCTGGGTGGCGTCTCCGACCGGGGCGTGGTGGCGGCATGCAGCTATGAAGCCCGGAAATTCGGGGTCCACTCGGCCATGCCCATGAAACTGGCCCGGCAGCTCTGTCCGGAAGCCATCGTCATCAAAGGAAATGCAGGCACGTATACCGCAAAGTCGGAAGAAGTCACCGATATCATCAAGGAGTCCGTACCGCTCTATGAAAAGACGTCCATTGACGAATTCTACGTTGATATGACAGGAATGGACCGTTTCTTCAACAGCTTCAATATGGCAAGCGAACTGCGACAGCGGATTATCAAAGAAACAGGATTGCCCATTTCCTTTGGTTTATCGGAGAATAAAACCGTTTCAAAAGTTGCTACCGGCGAAGCCAAACCCAACAATGCATTAAAAATCGATTACGGACGGGAGAAGCCTTTTCTGGGTCCTTTATCGGTCCGGAAAATTCCAATGATAGGAGAAAAAACGTATCAGTCCCTTTGCGGACTTGGAATACGACGGATCCATACGATCCAGGAGATGCCGGTCGAACTCATGCAGAAGGTCTTCGGGAAAAATGGCATCAGCATGTGGAAAAAGGCAAATGGTATTGATACCTCACCGGTGATTCCCTATTCTGAACGGAAATCCATTTCTACCGAACGAACATTCGACAAGGACACCACCGATGTAGTCAAGCTGAAGGGCATGTTACTCGCGATGGCCGAAAACCTCGCGTTTCAGCTACGACGCGGACAAAAAGTTTCCGCCTGCGTTACCGTGAAAATTCGCTATTCCGACTTTAATACCTATACGCTGCAGGCACGGATCCCCTACACCGCGGCGGATCACATCCTGATCCCCAAGGTACTCGAGTTGTTTGACCGGCTATACAATCGCCGGCTGCTCGTCCGCCTGATAGGCGTACGCTATAGCCACCTGGTAAGTGGTGGCCACCAGATCAATCTGTTTGAAGATGCGATTGAAATGATCAACCTCTACCAGGCCATGGACAAGATCCGGGATAAATTCGGAGACCGGTCAGTCCTCCGTGCTTCCGGCATGCAGGCACGGACCATCAGCCGGTTCAACCCGTTTAACGGGGAGCCTCCGCCCTTGTTGCCGAACAGGCGCGCCTGATACCTGATAACTTATTTATACACACTTAAACCAAAAAAAGATGATTGCACAGGAAAACTATCTCATTGACACAAGCTACAGCTTCACACTGGCCGCCGTACGGCTGCATAAAAAAATCCGGGACAAGGAATCCCTGCTTTCCGGATCCCTTGTCCAGTCGGCCACCGCGCTCACCCTGGATGTTCAGGAAGCCCGGCAGGGGGCTTCCTGGAATGACAAACGTCTTACTTCCGCACGGGAAAAAGCCCGCGAATCCTTCTGCTACCTCCGGTTACTGAATGACAGCAACCTGATCGGGGATCCGGACTATACGGCCATGGAAACACTGCTCGAACAACTTACCCGACAGCTTCAGCAAGCAACCCGTAACACGCCCCTGTTCAACGAACACTAACGAAGCCGGATGTACCTGAATACACATTCCTACTATTCCTTCCGCTACGGGACCCTGTCGGTTCGGCAGGTGCTCGAACTTGCCCGTTCCGCAGGCCTTGAGGTATTGGCATTGACCGATATCAATACCACGGCAGCCTGCCTGGATTTTGTACGACTCGCTCCTGAATATGACATCCGGCCTGTTATCGGGATAGATTTTCGGGAGGGTGCCGAACAACGCTACGTAGGAATTGCCCGGAATAACGAAGGGTTTCGGGAGCTTAACGATTTTCTCTCACCCCTGCTCCACCGAAAAGAAGCCCCGCCCCGACAGGCACCGGACTTCGAACATGTGTACATTATCTATCCCTGGAAACAAGCACCGGACAGACAGTTAAAAGCCCATGAATTCGTCGGTATTGCACCCGGCGAATTCTCACGGGCCCGGTTTTCCCCGCCGCCATTCCCGAAGGAAAAACAGGTCATCCTGCTAACCGTTACTTTCCGGAACAAGCGGGATTTCAATGCCCACCGGTTACTGCGGGCCATCGACAACAATACGCTGCTAAGTAAACTCCCCGAAAGCGAAGAAGGAGATCCGGATCACCGGCTGATCCTGCCGGAAAAACTAAGGGAGATGTGTTCCGAACTACCCCACCTGGCTGAAAACAGTGAAAAACTGCTTCGCAACAGTGGCATCTACTTTACCTTTGGCGATGAACATCCCCACAAAAACCAGAAGACCTATACCGGAACGGACAAGGAAGACTATGCCTTGCTGTGCTCGCTGTGTGAAGAAGGGTTGAAATACCGGTATGAAACCCCCTCTCCCGCCATTACCCAGCGGTTTCATAAAGAACTCCAGATCATCCGGGAGAAAGGGTTTGTCTCTTACTTCCTGATTAACTGGGATATCACGTCCTATGCCCGGAAAAAAGGCTATTTCTATGTCGGCCGGGGCAGTGGCGCCAACAGCCTGATTGCCTACCTGCTCAGGATCACCGATGTGGACCCGATCGAACTGGATTTATATTTCGAACGATTTATCAATCTGTACCGAAAAAATCCGCCGGATTTCGATATCGACTTCTCCTGGAGAGACCGGGAGGATGTCACCCGCTACATCTTCAGCCGGTTCGACCACGTAGCACTACTGGCCGCCTACACCACCTTCCAGTACCGGGCGGTGGTACGCGAACTCGGCAAAGTATTCGGACTACCGTCCCATGAGATTGATGCCCTGGCCGAAGGGCACCTCCCCGGGAGTGACCCACAAATGGATCATTATGGCCAATTGATCATGCGGTATGGCAAACTGATTGAAGGATTTCCTAATCACCTGACTGTCCACGCTGGCGGGATCCTGATTTCGGAACAACCTATTCACTATTACACGGCTACAGACCTGCCGCCCAAAGGGTACCCGACCACTCATTTTGACATGATCATTGCTGAGGATGTCGGCCTCTACAAATTTGACATCCTCAGTCAGCGGGGCCTGAGTAAAATCCGGGAAACCATGGAGATTGTGGCCCGGAATTACCGGCTGCCCGTACCGGATATTCACAATATCCGTAAGTTTAAGAACGACGAACTGATCAAAGCCCAGCTTCGGGAAGGAAAAGCGATCGGCTGTTTTTACGTCGAATCACCAGCCATGAGAATGCTCCTGAAAAAACTACGGGTGGATGACTACATGGGACTCGTAGCCGCCAGTTCCATCATCCGTCCGGGAGTAGCCCAATCCGGTATGATGCGGGAATACATCCTCCGCTTCCGGTACCCCGAGCGTCGCAAGGAAGCTCACCCGGTGATGATGAAGATCATGCCGGAAACATTCGGGGTCATGGTCTATCAGGAAGATGTCATCAAAGTGGCCCATTACTTTGCCGGACTCAGCCTGGCCGAAGCCGATGTACTCCGGCGCGGCATGTCGGGCAAATTCCGGTCACGCGTCGAGTTTAACAAAGTCAAAGAGAAGTATTTTGAAAACTGCCGTGAGAAGGGCTATTCAGACGAGGAAAGCCAGGAAATCTGGCGGCAGATCGAAAGCTTCGCAGGATACGCTTTTGCCAAAGGGCACTCTGCATCCTATGCGGTGGAAAGCTATCAGTCACTCTATCTTAAAGCTTATTACCCATTGGAATATATGGTGGCCACCATCAATAACTTCGGCGGATTCTACCGTACTGAATTCTACGTTCATGAAGCACGTCTGCATGGAGCACGCATCCATCCCCCATGCATTAATCATAGTACCATGGATACAGTGATCGAAGGAAAAACAATTTATCTCGGATTTATCCTGGTCAAAGAATTGGAACAAAAGGTAGTGCATGCTTTTCTTGAACAACGCGAACTGGAGGGGCCCTACAAAAGCGCGGAGGATTTGGTTAACCGCATCTCAATTTCCCTGGAACAACTCACCCTGCTCATTCGGGTCGGTGCCTTCCGGTTTACGGAGCACAACAAGAAGGAACTCCTCTGGCAAGCCCATTTTCTGCTGGGAAATACCGGGAAAAGTGCGCCCGAGCGGCACCTGTTTCCGGCACCCAAGCGGTCCTTTAACCTTCCTGAATTGACCATTGATGCTTTTGAAGACGCGTTCGATGAAATGGAATTGCTGGGGTTTGCTCTGGCCGACCCATTCCTGTTGCTGCGGGATGACCCCGGCTTTCCCCTGTGCGTCCGGGACCTGCCGCAACATCTCGGTAAAATCGTTACCCTACTCGGGTACCTGGTCACGGTCAAGAATACAAAAACATCAAAAGGAGACCGGATGAATTTTAGCACATTTCTCGACCGCGAAGGAGCATTCCTCGATACCGTCCACTTCCCGCCGGTCGCCCGGGCCTATCCATTCCGCGGACGCGGTATCTACCGGATCACCGGCAAGGTCGTTGAGGAATTCCAGTACTACACACTGGAAGTGGTACAAATGGAAAAGGAAGCATTCATTGATGACCCGCGCTACGGGGAACCTTCCCTCCCAGCCAAATAACTGGTATGGAGCTTTTCGCAACATCAGGCCGATTCAAATCCAATTAAGTACTTGTCCGCCGTCATTGCCCATCAAAGCTTTCTTTGACCACCAAAGCCATGGCGTAGGTGGTAGCGTAGATGGGAGCATCCATGCTGCGGCACTTTTTTACTTTAGGCGGAGCGTGGACGCTCCGCCTGACGGGTGACGAGTGACGGTTAAGTTTATGCCAGCCCCCTACAAAGGAGCCGAATTACTCACAAAAGCAATCTTTTTGCTATCGGGAGACCAGCTCGGTGTATTGATTGTCCCCTGTCCTCCATATACGTAAGCAATAATCCGGGGGGCTTCACTGCCGTCCACAGGCATCAGGCGCAGCGTGACGTGCTTGTAAAACGGATGATCCCCGCTTTCCACATCCGTGCCAAAGCTGAGGAAAACCATCCACTTTCCGTCGGGAGAAATGTGCGGAAACCAGTCATTGTACCCTTCATCAGACGTCAGCATTTCCTGGTCACTTCCATCGGCCTTCATGCGCCAGATCCGCATCTGGCCTGTTCGATTGGAGTTGAAATAAATATATTTTCCATCCGGAGAATATTCCGACCCATCATCCAGTCCGGATGTATTGGTCAATTGGGTCTCCTTCCCGGTTTCCACCTCCACGGCATACAGGTCGTACTGTCCGTTCCGGTCGCCCGTGAAGATCATCGTCTTGTTATCCGGAGATATCCCATGGAGATAGGAATGTCCGACACCCGGAAGAGTAACCCGCTTGGGCGTATCACTTCCCTCCACGGGTAATATGAATATGGTCGAGGCATTGTCCACTGACGAACTGATTCCCAGCATCGTCCCGTCCAGAGAGATTACATGATCATTGTTGTTTTGATTCTCCTCTCCGGTATTCAAACGCTCGATTTTCCCGTCAGCAAATGCGTAGGTATAAAGATATCCGTTGGAATTATAAATAAGTTTCTTTCCGTCAGAAGTCCAGTTAGGTGCCTGAACAGAATGAGCGGATTCAAATAATATTGTTCGCGCCCCCGCTTCAATGTCCAATACCTCCATCCTGCTGCCCAGGTACTGGCGATAAGCCACCATATCCTCCGGTGCAGGCTTCACAATCCGGACATTTCGGAAACGCGCCTTTTCTACCGCATCGGCATTATGCGCACACACATAAATCCCAGCAAATACTTCATTCCGAAGGCTCACATCAGACACTTCGGTAAACGTCATGAGCTCCCCTTTGCGGGCTGAACCCATGATAAACCGGTCACCCAGTCGCATCAGCTGCACCACCTGAGGCATCTTATTCTCCGACACATTCTCCATGGTCTCCCCCCCGTGTTCCTTCCGGTATTGAATCGAAGTTAATCCGTCGCCATGTACGGCCGCGTTGACCATTTCCGATTCCGGATCGAGCGAATTGCGCACTGTCCACCCGATTTTCCGGTGTGGGTCTACCCCATCCCCAATAAACTCCACCTCTGCCCGCAGGATAAAATCACCTTGCAGGGATTTCCACACATAACGAAATTCATCTGACGTACCCCACATATTGGCTCCGGACCCGCTGACAAGGTATTCTCCCGTCCCGGGATCATAGGTAACATTTCCGGCATGACGTACATTTCCCACGTCCAGTGTATTTTCAAAAACACCCAAGTCGGCAGGTTGATATTGTGAGAAGGCAATCCTGATCATCAGGAATAAATAGAATGTATACATACGATTGATTTAAGGCTGATTGGCATTCATCAAATTAATCAAACTTTTGCACATTATCCATGCAACATGAATGAAAGCAGATGAAGCTCATATTTTTACTTTAGATGCATGCGGTGCTGAACTATATTTATGGGATTCAACCTGTTCCTCGCCCTCTGGTTAAATTAGGCTGATCCGCTCATCAAATCCTTGTCTTTGTCCGATACCATTATGTTCCGGGCAAGCTGGTACTGAATTGAGGCATGCCTGTACCAGTTTGTCCGGCTGAAATAATTTCGTACATTCAGAGTGTCAGGTAAACACAATGATTCAATCATGAGAACTCTCTTTTTCTTACTTTTATTTGCATGTATGGCATGGACAAGTATGGCACAATCACCGCGGGTCACCGTCAAAAACGGTATTCTGGAAGGCATCTATGATGACACCCTGGGGCTGGAGGTCTATCTTGGAGTGCCCTTTGCTGCGCCGCCCGTCGGTGACCTTCGCTGGAAGGCGCCACAGCCTGCAAAATCATGGAGTGGTGTACGCGAAGCCAAAGCATTCGGTCCATCACCCGTACAGACCAATGTATTCGGAGATATGGAACACCGGTCCTCCGAGTACAGCGAAGACTGTCTTTACCTGAATATATGGACGCCGTCCGGCAATGTAAATGAAGCCCTGCCTGTACTGGTATATTTTTACGGTGGGGGATTCGTGGCCGGAAGCGGATCTGAACCGCGCTATGATGGCGCCAGCATGGCACAGCAGGGAATTGTGGTGGTGACGGTTAATTACCGGCTGCATGTGTTTGGCTTTCTTTCGCATCCGGAATTATCTGCTGAAGGTCCTTACAATTCTTCAGGAAATTACGGCTTGCTCGATCAACAGGCGTCCCTCGAATGGGTCCGTGAGAATATATCTTCGTTTGGCGGAGACCCTGATCGTGTCACCATAGCAGGAGAATCTGCAGGCTCTGTCTCAGTAAGCATACAAATGGCCTCCCCCTTGTCAAAAGATCTCATCGCCGGAGCGATAGGAGAAAGTGGCGCAGCGATTAATCCAACCCTCGCCCCTGTTCCGCTGGCACAAGCCGAAAATATCGGTGTTGATTTTGTCAATTCTACAGGATATACATTGGCCGAACTTAGAAAAATGCCTACGGAGGAGCTATTTGAACTATACAATGCCTCAGGGCGCTTTGGTTTTCCAATAGCCATTGATGGATATTTTCTGCCGGCGACTCTTCCGGAAATATTTGAGTCAGGAAAACAGGCCAACGTCCCGTTATTGCTGGGCTGGAACTCGGCCGAAATACCCGGTATGGCTTTTATGCAGGGGCTTCCTTATACAAAAGAGAATTTCATCCAAAAGGTAACAGAGGCTTTCCCGGAAACACATGAACAAGTACTCAAACTGTACCCACATGCTACGGAGAAGGAAGTCGAACAAAGTGCTACCGACCTGGCTTCGGACCGGTTCATTGCCTATAGTACCTGGAAGTGGTTCGATCTGCACCGAAAAAATAGCAACGCACCCGTCTACCGATACCTTTACAGCAAACTACGTCCTCCACTGAAGGATCAGAATCTCACTTCCGGACTGGCCGGAGGTACTGTAGAGCGCACCGATGATACCCCCCCGGCGCCAAAACCCATTGGTGCCCCGCATGCTTGTGAAATTGAATATTGCATGGGCAACCTGCACCTGGTTGATGCGTATGCCTGGACAGAGGATGACTACATCGTGTCAAAAACAATGCTGACCTATTTTGCTAATTTCATCAAGTCCGGAAATCCAAATGGACCAGGTCTGCCGGAATG
>CAYGOW010000143.1:5584-8541 GCA_964351425.1 uncultured Roseivirgaceae bacterium | reverse complement strand
CATAAGGTTATCCGGAGCCTTAAAAAAATTATAATAATCTGATATACAATATATTATAATTAATTAACTCAAGTAAAGATTTAATCAAAAGTATATTATTCCTCTAAAGATCAACTATATACTGATTCAGGCGTCACTCCTTTATCACGCGTTTCACTGCCAGCACATTTCCGTTCAATGTTACCCTGACCAGGTAGAGTCCGTCAGGCTGATTCTCCATGGCATTATTCTCACCTGTCCAGGCCACATGGTGATAGCCCGTGTTTTGTCTTCCCAGGGATTCCCGGGTAACTGTGCGCCCGGTCACATCGATTACGTCAAGGAATACTTCTCCCGAAATAGCCACCGCGTACTTGATGTTTAATGTTTCAGAAAATGGATTAGGGTATGTCTGGACTTCGTAATTCAACAGGTCGCGATAATCATATACCGGTTCGAGTCCTGCGATCTGGTTATCCATGGCGCCGAGTCGCTCTGTGATCCAGCTTTTTAGCCAATCAATTTCATCCTGGAAGGAATTTCCCACATAATAGTTGGGCCATACATAAGTCCCGAGAATAGGCCAGCGCTCATAATTTCGGGTCTGTGCTTCTTCCAGTTCAAGTGCCACTGAGTCAATGTATTGATGGAGATTCTCTTCGGTAATGATTTCCTGACGAAGGGAAGTCCACCGTGCTTTCGTCCGATCAATAAAAGAGCTGTTTTCGACAAGTTCAGGCCAGAAAAAAGGTACGCCTCCATCACAATTACCACGAAACATCCATCCGGTCGTCTTCCAGGCGTCACAATAGTCCGCATTGCCGAATGCCAGGTTAAAATCCCACAACGGACCGGCATACAATTTTCCACCATCTGTTATCTTTTCTTTGTAGAAAAAGGCGCTGAGCCTATAGGCATCCACATTCAGGCTGAATTCATTCATCAGGAAGAAATCTACGAATGAAGGGAAGTCGATCATGGATTGAAATTCATTTGAATTAATGCTACCCTGGAAAGCCAGTGATTCAAAGCTTTGCATGAAGCTGCGTATGTAATTCAGCTGCTCCGATTGGATATCGCGCGGTTTGGGATATACAATTTGGTATTGATGATATGTATCCCCGTTCGGATAAAAACCTTGCCAGTTTCCTCCCTCCGGATCAGGCCTGTCCACCTTGACTATATATCCACCGGTCAGTTCGTCCCCCGAAATATCTTCTGCCCGAAGATTGGCGATATCCACCCGATCATTGTCCCGTTTGATGGTTTCCATGAGCACGTATACACCCTGATAGTCCCCGTTGATGGATAGTTCGACAAATCGAGTGCGGGGTGCATAATGTCCAAGTTCCTCACCCAGGTGAAACGTAAGAACATTCCTGAGCATGGATTTATCTGAATACGGCGCATACAGCACCCAGTCATTTTCTGCCGGCATGCCAAGCAACGGCACATTGTTATTTTCCCCTGCGGCATCCTGTAACTCCAGCCGATAACTCTTTTTAGGAAATGATTGACTGCTGCTTCCCCGGATTTCGATAGCGATACGCCCGTCATAATCGGTAGCCGTATCATCAATCTTCCTGATCCCTGGACGGTTGTTGAGGACTTGCATTTGTGCCTGGATGCGGGGTTCGTCCAGGATGGTAGCACCTTGCGTATTAATCTTGATGATCGGCAGGTTGGAAGTGGTAAGTCTGACAGGCTCCCGGAAGAATGCAGGTAATTCGCGATAAGTTGAGCCAGGGCTGTTCATGCCTGCAAACAGGTAGAAACGGGAGGTCATATCCGAACTTGTAATGTCCCGGTTATGCACCTGAAAGGCCAGTGTATTGGTTCCGTTCACCAATAGTGCCTTGACTGCCTCATCCAGCTGGAAATTCTCCGGCAAACCACCCTGGTACATGACCGCTTCGTGAGACTGGTCTACCGGCAAATCATACGGCGGTTCCCCGTTGTAACCAGAGAATCCCGAGCGGGCGATTTCCACGCCGTTGAGATAGGCAATAAATCCGTCGTCATAGTCTGCCTGCAGCAGCAACTGATCGATCTGATTCACATCAAGGACTTCGAATTGCAGTCGCATGTAGAGCGAAAGAACGGGCGAAATCTGCGTATTATCATCCCCGTCTCCATAGCCAATGCCTCCCGGGCCGGTAGCCCAGGGGCTGTCATCAAAACCGGGGGATTGCCATCCACTGGCTGGCTGTGAGGTACCGGGCATATAATTCCAGGTATCCTCGGCCAGGATCAGGGTTTCCCAATGATCCACCTGCGCCCTGGCAGGAATAAGAAAAGAATAAACGAGAGTTAGGATAAGACAAAATCGCATCGGACAAATGTAAGGCGTACAAGATGGACTTACAATGGCAATGATATGAATGGTAACAGAATTCAGCTTTACAATAAGTAAAGACTGAGTCGCCCGGGAACCTCTTGAGGATTCTGTCAGAAAGAAAGAATTAGCCTCACATAAAAAGCCGTTTCACTTCTTCCTTTTTCATCCGCGCTACCGGCACCTGGCTATCGTCTGACATCAGGAAGTAGCCCCCTTCGGTCTTTACGTATTTTCGTATATGCCCTGTATTGATCAGGTGAGATTGATGGGATCGATAGAACCGATCATCCTGCAACAGCCGCTCAAAGTGGCCCAGGTTGCCGGAAAGCAATACCGGCGGATCATTCTCCAGGTAAATATGTGTATAATTTGCTTCGGCCTGAAGCCGTATGATCTCTCCAACCCGTACAAAGATCACTTCGTCCTGCGTAGATAATGCAATACGGCGATCTTCCTTATTCCTCAGGTTATGTGCCAGCAGGTCAAGGCGTTTTTGTTCCGGTTTGCTTTCATCAAGCTTTTCCACGGCCTTTTGGCTGTCTCTTACCATGGCTCCCCAAGAAACTACGCTTATGTCATCGCCCTCTTTTAATATTTTGGCCTTTCCAATCTCAACAGTATAGTCCTCTTCAGGAATTTC
>CAYGOW010000143.1:0-5574 GCA_964351425.1 uncultured Roseivirgaceae bacterium | reverse complement strand
GGGTCCACAGGTTTCAGCAGGTAATCCAGGGCGCTGTATTTGATCGCACGCAACGCATACGCGTCGTAGGCGGTTACAAAGATGATTCGGAAGTCAACCTTTTCTGCTTTGTTCAGAAAGTCGAACCCGCTCCCACCCGGCATTTCAATGTCCAGGAAAACCACGTCAGGATCGGATGATTCTAACATAGCAAGGCCTTCTGATGCGGAAGATGCCATACGTACCGTGGAAATGGCCGGACAATGCTTTTCCAGCAGCCCGGCCAGGTATTCCCGGTTTCCCTTTTCGTCATCGACGATCAATGCGCTGTAGTTGCTCATTCTTCAGGTAATGTGATGGTGACCCGAACCCCGGAGGTATCCGTCCGGTCTTTAATTTCCACACTTGCTTCCCCCGAATATAAGGTATTCAGGTTACGAATCCGCTCGCGGCCCAGGTGTAAACCTGAAGAAGATTCGTTCGGCTCTGTAAGTCCCGGACCATTGTCCAGAATCTCGATCCTGAGTTTTCCGGAAGACCTGGAAACATGAACGCTGATTTTTCCTTTCTCTCCAAGCGATGCTACTCCGTGTTTTACGGCATTTTCGACATACGGCTGAAGGAGCATGACCGGCACAAGCGCACTGCCCGGCACCTCATCATCCACCTTGATTTCGGCTGAAAATGCATAACGTAATTGTTCAAGTTCCACATAAAGCCTGGTCAGTTCCATTTCCTGGTCGAGTTCATGGAATTGCTTTTCTGATGACGACAGAACCTGGCGCAGGAGCTTCGAAAGCTTCCGAATGTATGAATTTGCCGCTTCATTCTTTTCCTGACTCACGAGATTTTGGATGGAATTCAGGGCATTGAACAGAAAATGCGGGTTGAGCTGGGCGCGAATGGCTTTCAGTTCGGCCTGTGTTACTTGCTGAGCCCACTTCAGTTCCTGCGTCTTACGTTGCTGACGTGTCCGGTAAACCGTGAAAAACCCACCCCCTATCAGAACGGCGCCCAGCAAGGTGAATCCGGCAATTGCCATGGGTTGTTGCCACCAGGGTTTAAGGATGGTGAAGGCATAGTGGAGCGTAACATTCTCCGGGGCACCTTCAAATGGCCAGACGATAAATTCGTAATCTCCCGGTTTCAGGTCCTCGTACAGGAACAGATTGAAGGGGTCCTCCGGATCATAGGTTTGCGGCGCATCATGCAGTCCTTTCAATTGCACCTTTGCGTCTTCGGTAAGCTGATCCACCACGAAATACAAGCCATTCTCCGAATAGGGAAAAGACGGGTTGACCGGCAAGCCCCGCTGGTTCAGTTCTCCTATGTACGCCTTTGACTTCCAATTGTACTGGGATGAATCGGGATAGGATTCGAAGATGTATTGAAATTGAAGCGCAACATAGTTTTTAAAGAACTCTGACGGATACAAATCCGCGAGTTCCACTTTTGCATACCCAATCTTCCATGTAATCTTCAGCGTGTCGTTATTGACCTGATCGATAAATTCATAGCTATTCTCTGAACCCGGTGATGAGCTCATACTGAAGCCATTCATTCGCATCGCAGGGCGGTTAATATAGGTGGGCGGCTGTTTATTAATGACCAGGGCGATATCCGTCTCACCGATCGAATCGGTAACGACACCCAGCGAGCTTTTCTCTGGAATCACCAGGTTTAATGGTATTCCTGTCTCCGGATCAAACCCGTCAGACAGACTGTCCAGGGGAAGGAGCCGCTCATCAAGGGTGACCTTCATCCCTATTTTGAGCAGTCCCTTCTGCACATAATGCACCTGGGCATTCGCGGTGATTCCGCTGAAAAGCGAAAGAAAAAAAGAAATTATTGTTGTTAGAATTATAAGGAGTTGTTTCATTGTTTTTTGAGTTGTATTGATTCCGTAGGGAAATCAATGGGTGAATTTATTAATTTTCAATCAGTTGAGTAAATTCGTCTGCCGTGCTCTTTTGAATTCTTTTCAAATCTGATCAATAATCTCCTTCTGTATTGGTGAGAATGTATATCCGACAGGATCCCCTGTATATTCGGAAGAATATACCTCATGGCCGATCCTATTGCATTGATATGATGGTTCTTGTATATTCAGGAGTGCCAATTCCAGGATAGGGATTGTTCACCTGATATCTCTCATATAATCCTTACCCCATGCGCAATGGTCTTTTGTGTTATTCATTCCTTATAACTTTTGTGCTGTGTTCATGTCAGGAAAAGGCTTCTGAACAGACGCCTGACAGCTTTGAAATTGAAGACGGGTTTGATCTCCGGCTTGTGGCCGCCGAACCGCTGATCCGGGATCCTGTAGACCTGGAGTTCAACGAACGCGGTGATGCTCTTGTGCTGGAAATGCCCGGCTACCCGTATGAAGACAGGCAAAGCAGATTGCTGGTGTTAAAAGACAACAATGCCGATGGTACTTATGACGAATCCATTGTTTTTGCTGAAAAACTCCAGCTCGCCAACTCTATCATGCCCTATCGGAAAGGGGTTATGGTGGCAGCTCCGCCCTACTTGCTTTTTATACGGGATGAGGATCAGGATTATTCTCCCGATGTTATCGATACACTAATGGGCGGTTTCTCTACCGGCAACCTGCAACACAATTATAACGGCCTCACCCTGGGACCGGATGGATGGATTTACGCTGCCAACGGTGGAAACGATGGAAAGCCCTATTGGTGGGGCGACTCAACCTCGGCGATGGACCTGCGCGGACAGGACTTTCGGTTTAACCTGGATACACGGGTGATGGAACGGTTGGGAGAATCATCGGGAGGATTCGAACTGGCCATGGATCCATTTGGACGCATCTTTGAAACACACAATCTCGAACATATTTCACACCTGGTCTTTCCGGATCGCTACCTGCAAGGAAGGAAAATTATCAGTGGCCATACCCTGGAGAATGTATCGGATCACGAGGAGAATGGGCTTTCTCGGATCTATCCGATCGGCGAACAGGAAACCAGGGTCAATCACCCAGAGCAATCAGGCTACTTTTCCGGCGCCTGCGGCATTACCTGGTACGGCGGCGGGGCGTTTGGCGAAGAATATGAAAACACGGTATGGGTAGCCGATGTGGTGCTGAATTTACTTCATGTTGATAAAATAACGCCAGAAGGATCCTCATTCCGTGCCTCCCGTGTATTAGAGAAAAGAGACTTTCTGGCCAGTACGGACCGATCGTTCCGGCCTGTAAATATGACGGTCGGTCCCGATGGGGCCCTCTATGTCGTCGATATGTATCGCGAAGTGATTGAGCATCCAGAGTGGATCCCGGATGAAATCGAGGAAACCCTGGACCTGGATGCCGGTAAGGAACAAGGCCGTATTTATCGTATTTCGAAAACTGGAAGTAAGTCCCGTTTTGATCCTCAACTATTCTCCTCCCAGCAAGCACAGGTCCGCGCATTAAGCCATTCCAATCAATGGGTCCGTCATTCAGCGCATCGCCTGCTAATGGAGAATGATCTGGGTGAGTCGGCTGTTAAAAGCTTAAAATTACACTTCAATCAAGAAGACGTAAAATATTATATATCATTACTTTATATTCTAGATAGCAAGAATAAATTGGATGTAACGGAACTCCGGAATGCCTTATCATCTGCGCGGCCTGAAATCGTAGAATCGGCATTACGGATAGCTGAAAAACCGCGTTGGTCAGCGATGGGTTCGTGGGATTGGATTTTGCCCCTGCTTACAGACGATCAGCCTCGGGTTCGCATGCAGGCAGCGTTATCCCTCAGCAAGATCCGGCAGGACAGCCCGGATCAGCTAACGCCGGAAAAACCTGCATGGCAGTCGATGCTGGCTTCCGCGTCAATTGATCAGGACAAATGGACACTGGCCGCTTTGACCCTCGCATTTGCTGATTATGAATCAGAGGCCTTTGCTGCCATTTGTGAATTGGAAAATCAAAATCCTGAGCTACTGGCTTCTTTGGCTATGCATTGTGGGCAAAATGAAGAAAGCCTTGGTCTCGCGCTTACCAGTCTTGCTGAAGCCAGGTTATTGCCGGCCAACAAGCGTCACATACTTAATCAGCTAAGTATGAATACGGCGAATTTTTCGGCCTCGAACCTGGAGGCGACGATTCGGGGATTGGAAGAATCAGATGAACAGGGCTACCTCTTACCGGAACTTGCCAGATTACGAATGCGCCTGGATCTTCCTGCCTCCCCGGCATATATCGAATACAGCCGGTCTGCCCTTGAACAGGTACGGGACACCTCCCTTCCGGATTCTGTGCGACTAAGCCAACTTGCATTAATCGAATTGTTGCCCTATCCGGAGAAGTCGGATGTGCTGTATGAAAGCCTGAATAACAGGCAGCCATTGGCCATTCAGGAAGGCGCACTCCGGCAGCTGGCCTCCTACCCTGACCAAGAGGAAATTGGTTTGCGAATCGTAGATATGTGGAATTCGCTGAGTCCGCATACACGTCGGTACGCCAGTGATCTGTTATTGTATATTGAAACACATCATCAAGCACTTTTAGCCGGCCTGGAGAATGGAACGATCAATATCGGTGAGATGAACTTTGACCTGGAACGACGCCGAATGCTCCTGCAGTGGACCGATGACGAGGATATTCAGCGAAGAGCCGCACGGTTGTTTTCTGATGCGGGTGTTTCAAACCGAAAAGAAGCCATAAATAAAATGAAGCCGGCATTGGCCCTGGAAGGCTCGGTCGATATGGGAAAAGAGGTGTTTACCAGTATTTGCAGTTCGTGTCACAGATACGGGTCCACCGGAACGAATGTAGGACCGGTGCTAACCGAAATCAATAGAAAGAGCAAAGAGACCCTGTTACACGACATTTTGGATCCAAATGCAGCGGCAGACCCAAAATACATCAATCACTTACTGGAAACACGGCAAGGACAAATCCATACCGGGATCATCGCATCGGAAACCGACGAGTCGATCACTATCCAAAAGGTAGGTGGCGAGTCCGTCACAGTACAAAAGAAGGACCTGGTTTCGTTCCGCTCGCTAGGTTCTTCCCTCATGATGGAAGGATTGGAAAACTCCATGTCCGTCCAGGAAATGGCGGATCTGTTGGCTTACTTACAAAACGGAACCTGATAATACGATGAATAAAGCAATCATTTTCCTCATACTTCTATCTTTCTCCTGTCATTCCGACTCGGGTTCTTCACCTGAATTATTAAATAAAACCGTAGAATACAGGTATGGAGAAAGTGTTTATCATGTCACATTTGATTCAGATTCCACACTGCATTGGGAAGCAATGGCAGGTGATGAAAAAGGCGTGAAAGCCAATGAAACCTATGTAGCCGAATGGCTTTCCCCGCAGATGTTATTTATCACCTGGGGTGAAGAAAACGGAATCGGCGTTAGCCAGGTGCTCGATTTTAAACAGGGGAAAGTCCATAACCACCTGCTTCGGGGCCGTGAGGCAAGCATGGGTGAAGGGTCCATCAGGATCCTTGATTAGTAATAAAATCAGGATATTCCAATCAGGCCATACCTTCGATTCGCAATTCAGGTAAGACTCATTCTATTATTTTTACGCCTGTTCATAAATTTTAATTCAGAATCAGCAAATAA
>CAYGOW010000142.1:0-8559 GCA_964351425.1 uncultured Roseivirgaceae bacterium | reverse complement strand
CTGCCTCCGGACTCCCAAGCCTGCGCAAGACCAACACCGCCGCCGTACGCAATGCCTTACTCGAATCATCTTTCAATGCCACCACAGCCTCTTCGGCCTTCATCCGGCTTAATGCCAACACAGCGGCATGGCGGATGTAAATATCCTCGTCATCATTCGCTTCCAGTAAAGCGATTAAAGCAGGAATAGCTTCTGTGTATTCCAGTCGTCCCAATGCTTCCGCAGCAAAGAATTTCACCCGGGCATTCGGATGTGTCAAAAGGGTCATAATTTCTTCCGCAGCGGGAGAATATTTCACATCCCCCAATGTCTTGACCGCCTGCGCCACAATTTCCGCATCGGTATCGTCAAGCAAATCCATCAGCGGAGCAGCCATGTCCATCTGCTGACGTCCCAGTTGTCCTAAGCCCCAAATCCCGTGGACCCGGGCCAGTTGGTTATCGGTCTGACGCATAGCCTCCTCAAATTTCTCTGCGCCGTCTTCGCCCCTGGAAGCAAGCTCGAACTGCGCTTTCTGTCGAATGCGCATGTCTTCATAAAACAATAATTCGTAGAGATGGTCGTCGGACTGATCAGCATACTCCAGTTTCATCAATGCCTCGGTTTGCTTCCGCTTCGCCGCCAGGTCATTCTCTTCATTCGTCACATCAATACGCCATACCCTTCCGTAATTTTTCGTATTCCACCCCATGACCCAATCCGCCGCGTAAAGCGCGCCGTCAGGCCCAAACTTGATCCCAGTAGGCAGAATACCTGTCACGACTTTCTTCTCCTGTTCCAATTCGAATGAAGCCCCTTTTGGTTTCAGAGTGAATGCCCAGATCGGCGAACGCGTGGGGTTTCCGACAAATTCCACCAGGAAGAAATTGTCTTTCCACGCACTACCCAGGGCAGTGCCCGGATTGAAGACCATACCGGTCGGACCGTTATGGTAATTCATGATCGGCGGAATGATGTAGGCTGCCTGTCCTTCCCAATGGGGCTGATACAGGCGCTCGTCCATCCAGACCTTATACTCATTATTTCGCGGATCGGTATATTTTCCATATTGCCAGTTAGACCGCCATCCGGCATCATGCCCCTGAACAATGTATACCAATCGTTCGCTTTCGCCAGGATGGTCCCCGTCGTTGTCCGCACTTATAATATTCCCGTAAGCATCAAATACAAATTCATGTGTATTTCGCAGTCCGGCCGCAAAGACTTCGAAATTTCCGCCGTCAGGGTCTGAGCGGACAATGACCCCCTGGTTGGGATACTTGTAGGTACTGCCATCCCTGGCCGTAATATTCGCTCCAATGTCCCCGATACCCCAATAAATCCGGCCATCAGGCCCTTCGATCGCTCCGGACATCCCGTGACCGCCGAAACCGATGTGTACTGCATATCCGTGACTGATGGACTCTTTTTTGTCCAGCACTTCATCTCCATTGGTGTCTTCCAGTCGCCACATGTCAGGGCCTATACCTACAAACACATCATTTTTCCTCACCAGCAGGGCACCGGCCACGTCGGAAACCTCCTCATGGAAATCCGACAGGATCCGTTTTGACACATCCGCCATGCCGTCGCCATCCACATCCGTTAATTTCCATACCTCGTCTTCCTCAACGGCCAGTTCTTTCCAGTCATGAACCCCGTCCCCGTTCAGGTCCGGTAGCCAATTATTCTCCTCGCTCTTCTCCGGAGCAAATGTCTCATGCAGGAATGCACGCCGGTCCTCCACACTTTGTAACCCGATGGAGGCCGTCATCCAGTCGCGGTGTCCGCGAATATCAAATTCAGAATTTTTTTGCCGGTTGGTGCGGGTCAGGTAAATATTCCCGTCATCATCGATCGACATAGCAATAGGATCCGGCGCCAGCGAGTCCGTCGCCCACAGCGTCATGGTGAGTCCGTCATACAACTCAAGTGACGTATTCTCCATCAGCGTCTGCACCCGGCTGTCAAGCGTGGTGGCATCCTCCGTGATGGTAAGGGGAGTTTCTTTGGGTGCCTTCTCCCCGCACGAAGCAAGAAGAATGGCCAGTAGAAAAATGACAGTTGAGGAAGGGAAACGCAATAGATTAGACATATTCAGGAAGTAGTTCAGGTTTAGTATATAAGTTTAATTCATTTTCCAATCACCCCCAAGCCGTTCATCCTAAATGACGTGATAAGTTTGACTGTTTGTGCCGCTTAACCAATTGCCTGATTTCCGTCAGCACTTCCGGGGTAAAACTTTATTAGTAAACATATGGCTGATGTACCTGCATATAGTAGGAAAGGGACAAATAATTCATTATCCTTCAGTCAGATACAAGAAATACATTATACCCATGAATACCATTCTTCTGAAAAACCGTCCGGAAGGCGAACCCACACTTTCCGATTTTGAATTTACCCAACAAGATGAACAGGCACCGGATGAGGGACAACTTCTACTCGAACTGGTCTATGTATCCGTGGATCCGTATTTACGCGGACGGATGAGGGACGCCAAGTCCTATATTCCACCCTTTGAGCTGAACAAGCCGATCACCTCCGGCTGTATTGCCAGGGTGGTGGAATCAAAACATGCTGGCTTTACAGCGGGAGAATATGTCACCGGCATCATGATGTGGAAGAAAACACAGGTCTCGGACGGGAAAGGATTAAATAAAGTGGATCCTGAGAAGGCGCCGCTTTCCGCTTACCTGGGCATCCTGGGACTCACAGGACTGACTGCCTATACCGGACTGATGGAAATCGGGGCTCCAAAGAAGGGCGAAACCCTGGTCGTTTCGGGAGCGGCAGGGGCTGTGGGCAGTGTCGTCGGACAGATAGGAAAAATCCTCGACCTTCATGTGGTGGGTACCGCCGGAAGCGATGAAAAAGTGGAGCTGCTCACTTCGGAATTCGGTTTTGACAAGGCGATCAACTACAAAACGACAGACAACATGGTAAAGGCCCTGGCCGAGGCTTGTCCGGATGGCATCGATATTTATTTTGACAATGTGGGGGGTGACATATCGGACGCCGTCCTTTTCTCCATTAACCGTTTTGCACGAATGATTATTTGCGGGGCCATATCAGTGTATAACGAAACATCATTGCCCAAAAGCGTCAGCGTTCAACCTTTTTTGATCAAAAACAGCGCGCTCATGCAGGGATTCATCGTCTCAAACTATGAGGCAAAATTCCCGGAGGCTATTCGGCAACTGGCGACCTGGTTGGCCGAGGGAAAATTGACATATAAAGAAACGGTGGTTGAAGGCTTTGAGAATATTCCGCAGGCATTCCTGGACTTATTTACGGGCAAGAACACCGGGAAGATGGTGGTGCAAATTTAAGCGACTGACCAGAAGCCAATTGGAGAATTTGTAAATATTCTTTTGCGAATAGGGCATTCGCACTATATTTCCGGTTGAAACGGAAAAAGCAAGGAGTTAAATGCCTGACATCGAATCCACTTGTGCCAACTGCAATACAGTCCTTCAGGGTGACTTTTGCCATGAATGCGGTGAGCGTAAACCCACCAAAAGAGACAAAAGAATCAGTCATTTCCTGGAAGAGACCTTTGCTGCCTTTTTCTTTGCCGATGGGAAATTTCCGCAAACCATAAAGTTACTTGTTACGCGGCCCGGGACGTTGCCTAGAAAATTTATGCAGGGAGTCAGGAAAAAATACCTCTCTCCTATTCAATTGTTCTTTTTTGCCAACCTTGTGTACTTTCTGATCCCGCTGTCAAATACCTTTGACTCCCCTTTACAGGTTCAGCTTAATCAGCTCCCCCACAGCCGCTTTATAAAACCCATGGTGGAAAAATACCTGGAAGACAAACAAATCAGTTACGAGACGTACGCTGTAAATTACAATGCAAAATCAACCTCCAACAGCAAAATGATGCTGATCATTATGGTTGTTCTGCAGGGAATAATGATGCAACTACTGTTTCTGCGAAAAAAGGAATTCTACCTTATCGATTTTCTGGCCACGGCTGCCTATTTTTTGAGTTTCATCATCCTGATCTTACTGGTTTTATTTCCTGCACTATTGATACTGCTTAATTATATTTTCCCATTCAACACCCGAATGATTATGAACGACACAGTGCTCACCCGCACGCTGCTAACCTCGGTGTTACTTTATACATTTTTTATGTTCAAAAATGGATTCCGCACATCGATTCCAGGTGGGATATGGCGAAGCGTAGCTATGGTGGTCTTAATTGTTCCCTCTCTCTTTATCTACCGCTATTTGTTGTTCTGGGTAACGTTCTGGATGACCACATAATACCTTCCGTTGGTTGGAATAAACCTTGATCAGGGAATACCCGCGCCGGCAATAAAAAAATCCGGGAAAAGTATTTCTCCCGGATTTCAACTATCGTTTGAGATGAATGATTCGACTAGTAGTCATCGCCACCGTCATACCCACGACCTTCTCCACCACGACCTCCTCTGGACTTATTTTGATTCAGTCGGTAGTTCAGCGTAAGTGTAACAACACGGGATCTCCACTGAAATTCACCGTATTGACGTAATCCGGCCGTTTCGGTTTCTGAACGCCATTTACGGGTGTTTAGCAAATCACGAACATTCAGAATAAGAGTTCCTTTACCCTGGAAAATATCTTTACTCATACCCAGGTCGATGGTGTAAAAAGAGCGACGTCTTCCTTGTGTATCATTCTGCGGGGCATTGTAGCGGAATGACACTTGCGTTTCCAGAACATCCCATAATGTCATTTGTGAGGTGACACGCGTTGACATAGTTAACGTTTCGTTCCCCAAATCTTCTCCACGAAATTCGCCTTCAGTCCGTTCGTTATAAAAATTCGCTGTTCCATTCAATCGCCACCAATCTCCGATATCCTGTGAGTAGGTGAATTCCACACCAAACGCCTGGCGACTGCTTAGGTTTTGCGGGATCGTATAGGTAATGCTATCTCCCTTGTCTACTTCAATATACCTGATCCTGTCAATAACGCCCGTACTTGAACGATAATAAATACTTGTATAAAGCGTAGCAGTTTTCCAATTCTTTAAATACCCCATTTCATAGGCATCGCTGTATTCAGGATCCAAATCCGGATTACCCGTACGAATATTCAATGGATCCGTAAAGCTGCTGAAAGGGTTCAGGCTTCGGAAACCGGGACGGTCGATCCTGCGGCTGTAACTTACCTGGATGTTATTCTCATTCGGCAGCTCATAGGTGAAGTGCGCGCTAGGGAAAAAGTCTGTGTAATTCTTGTCGTTACGCTCACCCGTTTGTTCGAGTTCTGTCGTGATATCCGTGATTTCCATACGAAGTCCACCCTGGAAAGATATACGTCCCCATTTATTACCGTAGATTGCATACGCTGACTGAATATTTTCGTCGTAATTAAAATCATTCGTAAACCCATCCAGGTTCTGCCATTGTCCTTCGTCATTCAGTTCTTCAACGACATAAGCATTGTCAATATTCCTAAGCGATCCTCGGTATCCAGCCTCAAACTTACCATTATCTCCAAATGGCTTCACGTAATCAGCCTGTAACAAGAAATTACTTTCGAACTCATCATTGAGTGAACGCTGGTTTATATCCGGCTCGAAACCTTCCGCGTTCAAAGGCAACGGTCCTTGTTCCTGCTCAGAATCTTCCGTTTCATTACTTTCACGGTACTGGACAATAGCAGAGAGCTTGTGGTCTTCATCGTCTTTAAACGTCCGGGTGTAATTCATGTTGAACTCAATATCTTCTTCGTCTTCTTCCTCTTCGTCGAATCGTAATGATTGCGATACCAGCTGCCTGTTTTCATCAAAATCTTTATAAAGAATATCTGTCGTATTCAATCCTGATCCGACCTGGTACAATCCTGACATGGTAATCACGTTAAGATCATTCAGGTAAATGTCGGAACCGAATCTGAATGTATTGGATAATTCAGAGCGCGTCCGGTCATTCACAATATCCCTGTAGAAGGTTGTATCCTCCCGAAGGAACGTTTGGTTATCAAATCCTCCACCCGGATTCTGGCGGTAGCTTAAACCGTAACTGGCAAATAAATTCAACCACGATTTTCTGTAATTCAGGTTGAAACCCGCTCCATGGTTGTGTGGTACGCCTATGTTGGCGTTGAAGGTTCCGTTTACTCCCTGTTTTTCGTCTTTTTTAAGAATGATGTTGATAATACCCGCATTTCCCTGGGCCTCGTAACGTGCCGACGGATTGGTGATGACCTCCACTCGCTCGATCATATTACTCTGCAAGTTCCGGAGTCCATTGGTACCATCGATACCTACCATACCGGAAGGCTTACCATTAATCAGAATCCGTACATTTTGTGAACCCCGCAAACTGACGTTTCCTTCGATATCCACGTTGATCGATGGAATATTATCCAGAATGTCAGACGCATTGCCACTGATGTTGCTCAAGTCGGCACCAATGTTAAATATACGCTTGTCCAGTTCCATGGTCATTTGCGATCGCTGTCCCGTTACCACCACTTCTTCAAGTGTTTCTGTATCCGGGGCCAGTTTGATCGATCCCAGGTTGCGCACCGGCGTGTCTCTATTTAATGTAACGGTGAAATACTTAGATTCGTAGGAGATAAACTGAACCCCCACTAAATAGGTACCAGGTTCTGTCACGATTTCAAATGTTCCGTCTGTACCGGTAATGGTCCCGTCAATCACCGCACTGTCACCTGGATTTAATACACTAATCGTCGCGTATTCAAGTGGTGCCTCGCTTGATCCATCCATGATTTTACCGACGATCCGGTATTTGATCTCACTGCTGGTTGTGGAAACACTGGAGGTTGCTCCCGGCGCCATTTGCTGACTGCTCGCCGTGAATCCTAAAAAAAGTAATACACTAAAAAGTAAAGTTGTTTTCATCATTCAATTTTTTTCCTCTCGGAGTTCACTAGTATAAACGCATTAGAACACGAATGTTCCTGCTAAATCGGGTGAACTGTCTAAATATAAAGGTGAAATAACCTTTGATCTTTATGAGATTTTGGGAAGCAAAAGTTCAAAAGAACGATTTTTAGGCGTTTTTAAGTGTTTAAACGCATTATTTTATTACTTAAGTTGTATCCCTGTCACCTTATCATTAACTCCGAATCCTTATCCACTTCATTAGTTAAAAAAGACAGTTCACGAATAGTAATAGACACTTCAATCAAAGAGCAATGACAAATGGGTCATCTCAGCGTTACTTAAGTTAGAAAGTAGAAAGTGCAGGCATTCTCCGGCCATACCATAGGGATGTGCGTTTTGGCCGTGAGAATACTGCACAACATGCACTACGGAAGCGCTGCCTGATTTCATCGGTACATTTATTTATTAAGGATCCCGTATCTTACCTGTCGAGAACGGTGATTCCAGCGCACACGATTTTACCATCAACATGAATAACCGATTTACCCGATACCTTATTTACACCTTATTTATCTCCATTGGGATTGGGGTGCTTATTCAGCTGAATTCCCTCGAGCGAATCCTGGATGCCATCCCGGACAGGGAGTCGAACCGGCTTAACTGGAGAATGATGTCATTGCGTCTCTTGTTGGATGCCTTAGTTTCCTGGGGTGCATTCATCATCAATTATTTCGTTATTCGTCCACTCGATGGCAAACCCGGCTTTAATATGCGAAAGACCATCCTGTCCGTGGTTATCACCATCATCTCCGTTTACGTGTTAAGCGACCTGATATTCGGATTTCGGAGTTTCCTGCGAAGAGGCACGTTCAACCTGGGGTTTGATTCAGCCTACTTTTTTAAAGATTTAATTGTCTCCGCCATCATCCTGATCGGCATTTACACTATCAAAATATTGCATGACCGTCAGCAATATGCCCTGGAGAATGAACGGCTGCTGCGTGAAAACCTTGAGAGCCAGTTTGAATCGCTCCGCACCCAGGTAAGCCCGCATTTTCTATTTAATTCATTATCCGCGCTGAAATCGCTGATCCCAACGAATACTGAAAAGGCAATGAACTACCTGGATCATCTTTCGGATGTCCTGCGGCAAACATTAAAAAACAACCGGGAAAAAACCGTTTCGGTCTTGGAGGAAATTAACATTCTCCGTTCCTATGTCTATCTTTTGAAGATGCGTTATGAGGATAATCTTCAGGTGAATGTGTCGGTCAGCGAGTCCATGCACTCCTATAAAGTACCGCAACTGGCGCTTCAGACCCTGGTGGAAAATGCGGTGAAGCACAACATTATCAGCAACCGGCGTAAGATGACGATTGATGTATTCGATGAAGACGACCACCTGGTGGTACGGAATACCCTGCAGCCTAAAGAAGAAAAAGAACCAGGTACGGGATTCGGACTGTCCAACCTTACCCGTCAGTATGAACTCATCAGTGACATGGCTATTCACATTTCGAAAACGAAGGATACATTTCAGGTGGCCATTCCGGTAATTAAGAAAAGGGGATGAAAGCATTAATTGTTGAAGACGAACTTGCCTCAGCGCGGAATTTACAGAACATTCTGAAGGAGATTGGTGACGTTGACGTGCTGGACATTCTTGACAGTATCGAGGATTCGGTACAATGGTTCCGGGAGAATGCCCCACCGGATGTACTTTT
>CAYGOW010000141.1:0-8564 GCA_964351425.1 uncultured Roseivirgaceae bacterium | reverse complement strand
AAAGGCACTTTACAAACGATCATCCTGAAATTATTGTCGGATCATGGTCGTATGTACGGGTACGAGATCACTCAGAAAGTGAAAGACCTGTCCGACGGTACGCTGGTAGTAACCGAAGGCGCCTTGTACCCCACGCTGCATCGCCTCGAGGCCGAAGGTCTGGTAACGACAGATAAGGAACACATTGGAAAACGGGTGAGGAAATATTACAAACTGACTGAATCAGGTCAATCGTCAGTAGTAGAACGTATCGGTGAGTTTGAAAATTTTGTCCGTACGATGTTCACCTTATTAAAGCTAAACCCCCAAACGATTTGATGCTCGACAGTGATCATATCGCCTATATCGAGCGGGATATTGCCTACCGGGGCATCGTGGACGAGGATTTCGGGGAGGAACTGGTGGATCACATTTGCGAAATGGTCGATCAGAAAATGCAACGGGGCATGCGCTTTATTGAAGCTTATGATGAGGCTATTGCGGATTTCGGGCATACCACCTCGTTACAAACCATTCAGCTGGAAAGAGTCAAAACAACATATAACAACACAAGAATCATGGTCAAGAACTATTTTAAAGTTGCATTCAGGAACCTTAGAAAGCACAGGTTCTATTCAGGGATCAATATTGCCGGACTAAGTATCGGCGTGGCATGTAGTCTGATGATCCTGTTATACGTAGCACACGAAAAGAGCTACGATAAATTTCACAAGAATTCAGAGCGGATGTACAGGCTTACCAATGAAGGTAAGTTCGGGGAACATGAACTCAACTTTCCAGTAAGTCCTGAACCCATGCCTGAAGCCATGGAACAAGAAATACCTGAAGTTGAAATGCCACCTCGTATGCGCGGCCGCGGGACTTTCATTGTCCGAATTCCCGAAACCAACGAATCCTTTAAAGAATCCTCCGTGGTATACGCTGATAAGAATTTCTTTGAATTCTTCAGTTTCCCCCTGATCCAGGGAGATGCAGCCACAGTTTTGGAAAGTTCGGGTACAATTACCGTTAGCCGGGATGTGGCGAACCGATACGTTGGAAGCCCTGAGAAGGCTATGGGTAAACAGGTTATTCTGGATGGGGATGAAGAATATCTGATTACGGGGGTGTTTGAAGATATGCCGGAACTCTCCCACATACGGATGAATATAATCATCACGATGGAATCCCGTCCTGAAGCGGATAACCAGATGTGGGTAAGCAATAACTTTTACACCTATGTGAAGCTTCGGCCGGAGGCCAACCTCCTCGAGGTTCAGGAGAAGGTTGCGGACCTGAAAGCAAGAAATATGGCGCCTCAAATTGAGCAATTTACGGGGAACTCCTACGAGGAATTCCTCGGGCAGGGAAATTTCATACGTACCAACTGGCAACGGATGGACGAGGTCTATCTAACCTCAGATTTTACTTTTGATATAGCACAGATGGGGAACGGGGAGTATGTAACCCTGTTCACGGTTATTTCTCTTTTCATCATTGTGCTTGCCTGTATCAATTTTATGAACCTTGCTACGGCACGTTCCACCACGCGGGCGAAAGAAGTGGGGGTTAGAAAAGTCCTTGGTTCCCTTCGGGCACACCTGATACGGCAATTCCTTATGGAATCTGTTTTGATGAGCTTATTGGCTTTTGTCATTGGACTGGTCATCGTTACCCTGGCCCTTCCATTTTTTAATAGCCTGGCCGGAACCGAATTGACTGTCCCCTGGACTACCGGATTCATTCTAATCTTATTGGTTTCTGCCCTTGGGATCGGAATCCTGGCGGGATTATACCCGGCTTTATTCCTGAGTTCCTTCCGCCCGGCAAGTATTTTGAAAGGCAAACTGGGCATTTCTGGCCATGGCTGGGTACGTAATGCATTGGTGGTGTTTCAGTTTTTCATCAGTATCATCCTGATAACCGGCACCATTGCCATAAACCGTCAGCTCAACTTCATAACTGACAAAAAAGTCGGGTATGACAAGGATCAGGTAATACTAATTAAGGACACCTACATGCTCGACGAACAACGGGCGTCATTCAAGAATGAAATCAAACAGATGAGCAGTGTATCGTCAGCTACATATAGTGGATTCTTACCTGTATCAGGCTATGATCGATCAGATAATACTTTCTGGAAGGAAGGTGTTCAGCCCACCGAAGACAACCTTGTTTCGACCCAGACCTGGATGGTTGATGAAGATTACATTCCGACATTGAAGCTGAACTTAATTTGGGGCAGAAATCTGGACAAGGAAATTGCTTCTGACTCCAATGCAGTGATTTTAAATGAAACAGCCTTTCGTAGATTTGGATTTACCCAGGATGAAGAAAACTACATTCAGACTTTTGGATACGACAATGAATCCGGTTCGACTTTGCCTGATGTTCAGCTTAAATTCAAAGTCATCGGGGTGGTAGAAGACTTTAATTATGAATCCATGAAGGAGAATATCGCACCTCTTGGCTTATTCATGGGTTCCTCAACAAGTGTTCTGTCTGTTCGAGTAAACACGGATGATTTTGCCGGAAATGTAGAAGAAATCAGAAAAACATGGGATAAAATGTCTGGCGGATTTCCTTTTACCTATGAATTCCTGGATCAGGAGTTTGGGAAAATGTATCAATCTGAAACCCGTTTGGCAGAAATTCTGACACTCTTTGCCGGACTGGCCATATTCATCGGGTGTCTTGGGCTGTTCGGACTGGCTTCCTATATGGCCGAACGACGTACCAAGGAAATAGGTATCCGTAAGGTAATGGGTGCATCGGTTAACAGCATAGTTTTCCTACTGTCAAAGCATTTTTCCATGCTGCTTCTGATTGCCTTTGTATTGGCTACCCCCTTAGCTTGGTGGGCGATTTCAGGATGGCTGGAAGGGTATAACTATCACATTGACCTTGGAATAGGAATCTTCCTGATCGCGGGTTTAGTAGCATTCGTCATCGCGGGAATTACCGTTGCCTACCAATCCATCAAAGCGGCGATCTCCAATCCGGTGAAGTCTTTGAGAAATGAGTAAATAAGCAAAAATAATGGCCGTAACATCAGTGATGCTACGGCCATTATTTTCCTACCAGGGTAGAAGATTTCTTTAATCAGCAGTATTTCATCTTTACATGGGCTCTTCTTCCCAGTCAATTTCTTTGGCCCGGTAAAAATCAATTCCCATGGCCTCCATAATGGCAGCATGAGCCACCAGTCGGACCTTGTATTGTTCCCAGTTCCTTTTTTCCTTGGGCGTCCAGGCAATTTCAGAATACCCCAGTAAACGGGGGAAAATCAGGTATTCCGCCTCATCAAGATCCGACACGGTTTCTCCCCACAGCGGAGCTTCTATGCCCAGGATATTCTCCCGTTTAATTTCCGGCGCGAGTTCATCCGCTGACCAGATGTACGCCGTATCCACCGGAATATAGGCTGCCCAGTGCAGGCCATATTTGGAGGCCGTGTCGTATTGCATGTCCAGATAAGCCTTATAGGCCGGTGACATGAGTAATTTTGCTCCCTGTGCAATTGCCTTTTCCGCATTCTCCTGATCCGCCCAGAATTGGGCAACGGTTCCATCCAGCAGGGTCGCATTCGCGATTTCATCCCAGCCGATGCTTATCTTATCATGACTTGCCACGATTTCCTGTACACGGTTAATAAATGGAATATAGTCCTCCATAGGTGTTACATGGGATTCATCCCCGCCGATATGGAAATAGGGACCCGGTGTCATTTCGGCGATTTCCCTGACCACGTCATCAATGAATTTATAGGTAATTTCTTTGTCGGTACAGAGGGTGCTAAAACCCACCTTCGTCCCGGTATACAACTCAGGCGCCTGATCATTACAATTCAATTCTGGATAGGAAGCCAGGGCTGCATTGGTATGCCCGGGCATATCAATTTCCGGGACAATGGTCACAAACCGATCCTGCGCGTAAGCGACGATATCGTTGTATTCCTCCTGGGTATAGAAACCCCCGGGTCCGCCACCCACTTCGGTGCTGCCCCCTATCTCAGTGAGTTTCGGCCAGCTCTTGATTTCAATACGCCATCCCTGGTCATCTGACAAATGAAGGTGCAGGTAATTGAGTTTATAAAACGCAAGGTAATCGATAAGTCGCTTCACCTCCTCTACAGTAAAAAAGTGACGTGCCACATCGAGCATATTTCCACGATAGGCATATTCAGGTGTATCCCATATTTCGCCTGTAGGGAAATAGGTATACTTTTCATCGGTGACTAGCACCTGCTTAAGTGTTTGAAGCGCATAGAACAATCCGGCTGGTGCATTGGCGGTAACGGTGACCTTATCGGGGTCGATCTTGAGCATATATCCTTCAGCACCCAGCTTGTCGGTCTCGGCAAGTTCAAGGTAGATTCCCGGCTCTTCTTTTTCAGTAGCCTCGGTAATCACAGGCGCTTTATCGAGATGGTCCGTCAAAAAGGATTGCATATTAGCGGCAATCCGACGTACCTCCTCATTTTCTCCTAGCACATATAAGGTTGTGGATGCATCCAGAAAGTACGCATCTCCAGAGGCAGTAATGGTTGGTGGAAGAGGAATGATTGGTGCTGCAGTAAGGTCTGAAGGTGATTCCAGTTGAGGCCGGGGTTCGCCACATCCGGCTATTACAAGTACTACGGCAATCATCCAGATTCCGCATTTTGCATAATTGGTACGCATAAGGTTGTGAAGTTTTGGTTTCTGAAAACAAGTTAGAAAAAATGGACATCCTTTCTAAATTATCCTTTACAGACGGCGAAATGTTCACAATGAAAGCGTCAAAATGATTTTGACGGCAAGCGTAAAATCATAACATCCTTTGCTCCATGGAAAACGGTGTTGACAAATCCACTTCTTCTCACCTGGTTAATAAAACCGCCTGTTTCATTTCAGGCATTCTAGCATCATAAGAAAATACTCGGGAAACGGTGAATTCTTAAAAGAGATTGTGTATGTTAGAATACATATGGTATGGAAGGAATTTATTGAGCTGCCCTTCAAGGATAAGATACGGGAATTGTATGATGAAGGTAGCTTTGTCATGTCGATCCGTTACTATGGGTACAAGATCAATCTTTACCTTTATGAAGGCCAGTACGTTGAAGTCTTTTATAATCACAAGCTGGATCTTATTGAACGGATTGAACCGTTGGTAGGGAGCCCCACCCGAATGAAATTCTACTCCGACCAGATTAAATTACCCGAAAACCTTACATAGAGGTTTGACCTGATTTAGGAATTTTTTCATCAAGCAAGCTGATTTGACGATCTGTCAACAGGTTCAACGGAAGATACATCTTCGTATATTTTGCCACTTCGAGTATAAAATAGGTTCGTCGCTTGAGAATACGCCTAAGAGAATCCAGCCGGATTTCAGCTTCCGAAGCTTCCTCCACCAAATGGAGTACATCCTCTTTTACCTCTATATTTATACGGATGGTTTTAAAATTGTCTTCGCGAAAAGCAATCCAGAGGCCTGGTTTCAGGGTATAGTACAGACCGTAAAAAATACAGACTCCGGCATAAGCAACGCCTGCCCTGGAGACAGGCATAATCCATAACCCCACCCCAATGAGAAGGATAATGGGGCCTCCTAGTAATCGAATGCAATTGATCAATCGGGAGTTCCCAAAATAATATTCATCCAGGAACATACGAATCCGACAGGACCGCTCGAGGGTTTGTAAAAAAGCCATAGTTAAAAAAATAAATAGACAACAACGTTTGGGAGTTCTATTCCCAGTTTTTCCTTAATACATCATGCACTTTTCCTTTTGATTCCTTTTTAATTAATTTCTCGAGATGTTTATCTCTATTCAGGCCGTCTCTGTTCTTCCTGTAAAAATCACGTACTGCTTCTATCCCTTGGATATGAGCCTCAACGGATGGGTAGGGTTCGCCATTCTTTAACGAATAGGCCGCCCAGCCTGACATATAAATGACCAGCAAGTCGGGGTTCTTTTCTGCCATATCAACGAGATCGGACCGAAGTTCGACGTTTACCTCAGGACTTTTACTAAGCCATTGTAAAAGGAAGGCATTCGCCGTATACCGGATATCCCGATCTACCTCAATAGGTGTCATTTGCAGCCAGGTGATACAATCAAGTATATCCTGATCTGAAGTATGCTGGTCATTTGCCATTGGCACCTGGCCAAAACACATACTGGATATACCGAGTAATGCAAGCAGAAGAAACCCTCTCATTATCAATCAGAGCAAAAAAAAGCCCCAAACGGGGCTAAAAATCATTGAATAACAATGGTTATGCCGTAGTAGCAGTAGTTGCTTTGCCCTCGCCGTAAACCGGACTACTGAGGGTGGCAATATTGTAATTCTTACGCGCTTTATATCCGCAGTAACGACATTCGAAGTGTTTGGTCAATTGACCTTCTTCAGATACCGTTGGCTGACGAACAATTTCTTCGCGGTTCACTTTGAATGTTTGATAGTTACACTCAGGGCACTGCAACGCGTGCAGGTGTCCGGCATACTTTTCAATTTTAGTGAATCCTGTTTCCTCGTCCACCCATACATCATAATCTACCGAGTAAATCTCCTCTTCCGCCTGCATACCTTCATCCAGGTAAACATCTTCCTCTTCCTCACTCAACAGTTTCATCGCTTTACCAGTCTTGGGACTGATCCTTGGCTTATAGCGCAATACTTTTAGCCTTTGTTCGATGTAGAAAGGATAATAAAACTTAAGCAGGTTCTGTATGATGACATACAAAATGAGCCCCATCATGATGCTCACGAATACCCGCGTGAATAATGTTAAAATAGTTAATTCCTGAATGGTACCGTTCAAGTAAAATGACGTTCCAATAATCAGAAAAATGCCAGCAGTTAGGAGAATGTTGATCTCACTACGGTTAATATAATCATACTTTGATTTGGCATCCTTCATAGATGACAATTTCATGATATGACCAAAAAGTATTAATCCCGCGAGTGCTGCCAGTCCAAATGCAATAGTTTGCGCCCAGTTATTCCAGGTCTCAAATGATTCTACTGAGAGTTCTTCCATGGCCTGTAGATTTAGAAGTAATTATATAGTTAGATTAAAAAAATATTTCTGCTTGCTATACAAGTTAAAAATAGTTCTCCAATTTTAATATTTATTTAGACAAAAAGAAGAACCAAATTCATGTATAACATACATGTGATATATATACTCCCAAATGAAAAAAGGAAACCAAGCAGGTCTCCTTTTTTTTAAAAAAATTTATAATCGTGTATTTAGAGCGTTCGTTTTGTTTCGCGTTCTTCATACGATTCGATGACATCACCATCTTTAATATCGTTGAAGTTCTTGATACTGATTCCGCATTCATAGCCATTTTTGACTTCCTGCACATCGTCTTTAAAACGCTTCAGCTGTCCCATTTCTCCTGAGTACACCACAATTCCATCACGGATCAGTCGAATCGGATTATTCCGTTTGATATATCCGTCGGTAACCATGCACCCTGCAACAGTTCCTATCTTGGAAATTTTAAATACTTCACGGACCTCGACATTTCCAACAATAACTTCTTCCACCTCAGGATCAAGCATACCTTCCATGGCGTCTTTCACGTCATTAATGGCGTCATAGATCACGGAGTAGAGACGAATTTCAATCTCTTCGTTTTCAGCAATACGCTTCGCACTTGTTGAAGGCCGCACCTGGAAACCAACAATCACCGCATCCGATGCAGAGGCAAGCAATACATCTGATTCGGAAATTTGTCCCACACCTTTATGGATGATATTCACCTGAATTTCTTCTGTACTAAGTTTCAGCAATGAATCAGAGAGTGCTTCTACGGATCCATCCACGTCACCTTTTACAATCACATTCAGTTCCTTAAATGAACCGATAGCCAAACGACGACCAATTTCATCCAGGGTAATATGTTTCTTGGTACGGATACTCTGTTCACGAAGAATCTGCTCCCTTTTCGTAGCAATTTCCCTTGCTTCACGATCCGATTCCATGACATTGAATTTATCGCCGGCCTGTGGAGCTCCGTCGAGTCCAAGCATAAGTACCGGCGTAGAAGGCCCTGCGGCATCCATCTGCTTTCCTTTGTGGTCAAACATAGCTTTAACACGGCCATGATAAGCACCTGCCAGAACAACATCACCCACATGCATGGTTCCATTCTGAATAAGCAACGTGGCAACATACCCTCGGCCCTTATCCAAACTGGCTTCAATCACCGTACCGTTGGCACGTTTTTCGGCATTCGCTTTCAATTCAAGTAATTCAGCTTCCAGCAGCACTTTTTCAAGAAGATCATCAATCCCCTGTCCGGTTTTTGCCGAAATCTCCGCACACTGGTATTTTCCACCCCAGTCTTCAACGAGGATATTAATGTTTGCCAGTGATTCTTTCACTTTGTCCGGATTTGCATTCGGACGGTCAATCTTGTTAATCGCAATGATGATTGGAACACCCGCAACCTGGGCGTGATTAATTGCCTCTTTCGTCTGTGGCATCACATCATCATCCGCTGCTACTACAATAATCACGATATCCGTGACCTTTGCTCCCCGTGCACGCATGGCCGTAAAGGCTTCGTGACCAGGTGTATC
>CAYGOW010000140.1:1286-8613 GCA_964351425.1 uncultured Roseivirgaceae bacterium | reverse complement strand
TTCTGTCTGATACACATAGCTACCTGCATCCGGATATCACCCGGTATTTTGACGAGTGTGACGAGCTATGGCATGCAGGGGATGTCGGAAACATTGAATTGCTTGACACACTGAAAAAATGGAAACCATTACGCGGAGTATATGGGAATATTGACGGACAGGCCATCAGACATGAATTTCCGGAGAATCTGCATTTTGAATGTGAGGGCCTGGAAGTTTTCATGACCCATATCGGTGGCTATCCCCCCAGGTACAATACACGAACCAAGCCCCTGATCCGAAAGATTCGACCCGACCTTTTTATTTCAGGCCACTCACATATCCTCAAAATCATGCATGACCCGACCGATAAAAAAATCCTTCATATAAATCCGGGTGCCGCCGGGCGGGTGGGATTCCAAAAGGTGAGTACCCTCGTACGATTTAGCCTGGATTCAGGTAAAATTAGTGACCTCCAGGTAATAGAATTGAAAAAGCCTTAATCCACAGACATAAAAAAACCCCCTTGATTAAGGGGGTAATCTCTTGCAAGCGGGGTTGCTTTATTCAGCGCTATCCTCTTTCGCCTCTTCCTTTTCAGCTTTGATTTCTTTTTCAGGAGCTTTTTCCTCTTTTTTCGCCGCTTTTGCTTTTCCTTTTGAGCCCTTCGCGTCGAATTCCTCCTTGATAGCTTCCACGTCGACCGATTCTATTACAGGCTTGCTGCTTAGACGCTTGATTTTCGCCTGACGGGCGGATGCTCTTGATTTATTTCGCTTCGCTTTTCTTTTAAGTCTTGTAACTGCCATGGTGTATCTCTTTTTACAAACAGGGTGCAAAGATAATCGATTAATTCAATTAAATAAATCAATGAGGTATTTTTTAATGCACAAGAAGGAAGGTTCTATCTTAGAACCCTTTTTCGTAGTTTTGCCGGCATGAGCGCTAAACCTTCATTGCCGAAAGGCGTACGAGATTTTGGGCCGGAAGAAATGGCCAAACGAAATTTTATTTTTGCAACAATCCGGGAGGTGTTTCAACAGTTTGGGTTCATGCCGCTGGAAACTCCAGCCATGGAAAAATTGGATGTTCTGACCGGCAAGTACGGGGATGAAGGTGATCAGTTGCTTTTCAGAATATTGAATTCAGGTGATTTTCTATCCGGCGTATCTGACAAAGACCTGCAGGCCGGCGCAAGGGAGGTTTCATCGAAAATCGCTGAAAAGGGGCTTAAATACGATTTGACCGTGCCTTTTGCTCGTTATACGGTCATGAATCAACATGCCATTACCTTTCCATTTAAAAGGTATCAAATTCAACCTGTATGGCGTGCCGACAGGCCACAGCGTGGAAGATACCGGGAATTTTATCAATGCGATGCCGATGTGGTCGGCACGAAATCACTGGTATGCGAAGCAGAAATTATTCTGATGATCCAACAGGTATTCTCCAGGCTTGGCATTGGTGATTACCGAATCAAGCTCAATCACAGAATGCTTCTGTCTAAAATTGTCCAGTTTATCGGAGCCAATGGCAAGGAAAGTGAGTTCTGTACGGCCATTGACAAACTGGATAAGATCGGTCAGGAAAAGGTGTTTGCTGAAATGCAGCATCGTGGGATCAGCGAAGAAAGCACGCGTCAACTTACTCCATTCATGGAAATGGAAGGTAGCATCGAAGAAAAACTGGCAGCCCTCGCGTCATTGCTCGGGAAAGATGGTGACGCAGTACTACATGAAATAAAAGAGGTAATCCGCCTTGCGCGGGAAGCCGGAGCCGAATCTGATTTTATCGAACTTGATGTAACGCTGGCCCGTGGATTGAGTTATTATACCGGGACAATCTTTGAGGTCAAAGTAAATAATGTATCAATCGGAAGTGTCTCTGGCGGTGGCCGATATGATGATTTGACTGGTGTATTCGGACTTCCGGATATGAGCGGGGTTGGCTTCTCTTTTGGTGTCGACAGGATTTACGACGTTATGGAGGAATTACAGCTTTTTCCCGATCACGCACAGCTATTCAGCCAGGTACTACTCATTGCCTTTGACGACGAATCCTGGGAATATGGCTGGAAAGCCCTGGCAGCTCTTCGCCGAAAAGGCATACAGGCAGAAATATATCCTGAGGTGGCCAAACCAAAGAAAATGTTTACTTATGCTGACCGGAAAAGCATCCCCTATACCATTATAATCGGGGAGGAAGAACGTAAAAACAGCCTTTATACGTTGAAAAATATGATCAGCGGCGAACAAGAGGGACTACCACTGGAAAAGATCATAGAGATATTGACTAACGGGCAATGATAATGAGTTACATGCGTTTAACATGAAAATCATTTATCTTGTCAATAAATGAAGCCTCTTCACAGCACATTTCTATTATTTATTCTGGCGATTGGCCTAACCTTTCCAACACAGGCTCAATTCCTAAGTGATAATGGCTTGTTTGAGGTAGATGTTAACCGCGGTTGCTCAGGCACAACCATTCAGATCACCAATTTGTATACGGCCACGTGCGATTGTACCGCTGGGTGCTCATGCGACTTCGACTACAATGGAGATGGTAATTTTGAGGTCAAGCCCATTCCGTTTGAGTACACCTATAATTCTCCGGGAATTTATCGACTTGAAATTCTATTCAGCGGTACGTCCGACTTCATTACCATCACCATTGAAGATAAGCCGGCACCCGAATTTGAAATCTATTCCTGTGCAGGCCAGGTGGTTCAGGTAAATGTTACGGATATCAATTATGAATCCTATGAAATTGATTATGGTGACGGGACGGTGGTAGTGATCAACCAGGGGGACCCAATTCCGAGTCATTCATATCCGGACAACACTACCCGAACCATTGCCGTCAGAGGCCTGGACAATGGGTCAGCAAATAACTGCCCCGTGGCAACGCGCGATGTCAATCCGCTTGCAACGCTGCCTTCCCCTTCAATTACTTCGATAAGCCCGATTGACCCCGTCTCACTCGATATTGGCTTTACAACCCAGGATAATATCCTGTATGACTTGCGGATGTCGGAGAATAACGGGCCTTTTTCATCCCTTGCTACTTACACCAGCGCAATTACCTCTGAAACCATAACCGGGCTTGACCTGGAGAATAATTATTACTGTTTTCAACTCGTGGCTGTTGATCCTTGCGGCGGACCAGATTCACCCTCCGCTGTTGCATGCAGTATTCTCCTGAATGTAACACCCGGCAATAGTACTGCGAATCTGGATTGGCAAACCGGCGTTTATACGAGTGATGTATCCATCTTCAGAAGTTCCGTACTACTCACGACAGAACCCAACGGCACAACGTCCTATAATGATACAAACCTGGTTTGTGGTATTTCCTACTGCTATGAAGTTCAGGTAGACTTCAGCGGGGCTATTTCAACTTCCCTCCAGGCTTGTATTGATAGCGATAGTGATATCGGACCGCCACCCATTAACAATCTTTCTACTATTGTACGAACGAATGGAGGTATTGACCTACGGTGGTACATTGATGAACCCATTGTATTGCCTGCCATATACGAAGGTTTTGAAGTTTATCGGAATGAGTCAGGGAGTCTGTATGATATAATTGCTGATGTCAAGCAGGTAACTTTTATTGATCAAGAAGCAACTAATTTCGCACTCAACAATTATTGCTATGAAATTGTACCGAGGGACTATTGCGGCAACAGGACACCGTCTAATGTAACGGCCTGTATTATTATACTGCAGGGAGAGATTAATGTGGAAGACCAGGTTGCACTACACTGGAATCCCTATACAGGCTATATAAATGGTGTCAATGAATACATCATTGAAAAGTCGTACGGTGGAGCCCTGGCCGAACTCACCAGGGTGACGGATACGACATTCGTGGAAACGGATACAAATCCAGATTCACAACAACTAATTTATCGAATCACAGCAGTTCCCAATGACAATTCGATCCGGGCAAGTATTTCACAAACGCTTATTCTTTATAAGTCAAACAACCTGTATTATCCGGATGCCTTCAGTCCGGATGGGGATAGCCTGAATGACCTGTTTGAAGTGAATGCCCGATTTATTGAAGAATATGAATTGATGATATTTAATCGATGGGGCGAACTTATTTTCCACACCGGAGATATAACGGAATCATGGGATGGCAAGGTAAACGGGAAGAATGTCCCGGAAGGGATCTACGTCATGAAAGTCAAAATTACCGATGAATCAGGTACAGTTACCAGAAAGGAAGGAAGTATTACAGTAGTAAGGCGGTAAATATTTGAACAATTCCTAATTTTGAGACACACGAAAAAGAAACGATATGTTAGACATGATGAAAATGATGGGCAAAATGAAAGAAGTGCAGGCGCGCATGAAAGAAGCCCAGGAAAATCTTGTACACATATCCGCAAGCGGTGAAGCTGGTGGCGGACTTGTCAAAGCGACAGTGAATGGAAAGAAAGAGCTGATATCCGTGGATATCGATGACTCTTTAGTCAAGCCGGAAGACAAGGAAATGATGCAGGACCTGGTTGTTGCAGCCGTTAATAAGGCCCTCGCTGAAGTCGAAATTCTCGCTAAGGAAGAGCTTAAAAAAAGCACCGAAGGAATGTTGCCCAATATTCCCGGACTGGACCTCAGCGGGCTCATGTAAATGGAGCAAACGGCCGTTGTCATTCTTAACTATAATGGGGTTCAATATCTGGAAAAATTCTTACCAGGGGTTGTTCGGCATACACATAATGCACGCATTATTATAGCGGACAATGCTTCTACAGACAATTCCGTAGAATTCCTGCAGGCGAATTTTCCGCAGATTGATGTCTTGCAATTAGCAAAGAACGAAGGGTACAGCAAGGGGTATAATGAGGCCCTTAAGCAAGTTTCTGCCAAATATTATGTGCTGCTGAACTCGGATATTGATGTGAAGGAAGGTTGGCTCACACCTCTTATTGATTTGATGGAATCCGACGCGGAGATAGCCGCGTGCCAACCTAAGATTCTTTCGTACCATACCCCTGATTCCTTTGAATATGCAGGAGCGGCCGGTGGTTTTATTGACAGTCTTGGCTATCCATTTTGCAAAGGGCGAATTTTTCTCACCCTTGAGAAAGATACCGGTCAGTACGACGCCGTTTATCCCATTTTTTGGGCTACCGGTGCTTGTTTATGCATTCGTTCCTCCGTCTTTCATGAATTGGGTGGCTTTGACCCTGATTTCTTTGCTCATATGGAGGAAATTGATCTTTGCTGGAGAATTGAAGCTTCGGGAAAAAAGGTGATGTACAATGGGCACTCCACTGTCTATCATGTTGGAGGGGGTACGTTGCATAAATCCAATCCAAGAAAAACATATCTGAATTTCCGCAACGGTCTTAGCCTCCTTTATAAAAACTATACAACTTTCGAGCTCTGGACCAAGTTTCCTATTCGTTTAGGGATGGACATGGTGGCCTGCATCAAATTTATGCTATTTGATAGTTTCCGGGATGGTACGGCCGTCATGCGCGCTCATATTGATTTCTGGAGAGAATTGCCTGTCAACCGTGCAAAACGACGCACGTCTCAGGCGATATCAAAAATACATAACCTGAATACCATTTTCCGGGGATCGATCGTTTGGCAGTATTTCATTCTTGGACGAAAGAAATACAATGATCTCCCCTTCGTAAAACGATTCAGAAATTCTCAGGATTAGTAATACCACACCGAATTATTACGGCGTCTCAGATGTTTTCGGATATTCATTATAAATGCCATCCCCATATAAATCAAAATGGGCGAGCCAAAGGTGATGAAAGAAGCATAAATAAAGAATAGTCGAATACTGGAAGACGCAATACCCATTTTCTCACCGAGTCGGGTGCAAACACCAAATGCCTGAGATTCTACAATGTTCTGTAACTTTTTCATACCTGTATGTATGTAAATTTCGGCAAAATGACTGAATAATGGAAACCACTTAACGACAAAAAACGGAAACTGGTCGATGAATATGCGCTATAACAAATATAATGGGCATAATATCAATTTCTGTCCTCCTTATTCTTATTTTTTTTAACTATTATTGCGTATAAATGTTCATTAAGAGGAACTATTTTTATACAACCAAGTAATTAAAAACTAAAACCAATGAGAAAATTATTCTACGCTATAGTATTATTTGGATTGATCGGCCTCTCTGGTTGTGCCCTCAATCAAATGGTAAAAATGGCGGAGGACCAGAACCTGACCGTTTCGCCAAACCCTTTAGAGGTTCATGCTGACACGGTTGCTTTTGATATGTCTGCCAATTTACCTGTAAAAATGCTTAAGAAAGGCAAAGTATACACAGTAAGGTCTTTTTATAACTACGGTGACGGAGAAGTAGCCCTTGAGGAAATCAATTTCCGCGCCGAGGATTATCCAAATGCCGACGAAACACAGCCAAGTCAAACCGAGAGTTTCTCCTTTGCTTATACTCCGGCCATGAAATCGGGCATGCTTGAAGTACAAGGTGTTGCTTCAGATCCAAAAAATGGAAAAATGAAGGAAACCGAGCGTTTACCTTTGGCTCCAGGCGTGATTACTACAAGTAAACTGGTAATGCCAGTGGCTTATGCTGCCTATGCAGATCACGGATACAACAATCAGGAAGAGCTCGTTCCTACAAATGTTAATTTCTACTTTAACCAGGGTAGTTCTGTACTTCGTTATTCAGAGCGAACTGGTGACCGCGGTGACAAGCTGGATGCTTTTATCGCAGAGAAAAACCTGACAAGAACAGTAACTATCACCGGTACACACTCTCCTGAAGGTCCTGAGCGTGTCAATACTGACCTCGCAAAGAATCGTGCGGAAGCAATCGAAGAGTTCTATCGTCGTGAAATGTCTAAATACGATTATCAGGGAATGGCTGACTCAATTGAGTTTGTTATCAAAGATATCGTTGAAGACTGGACTGTTTTCAAAGATTCACTCGCTACGTATGATGGTATTTCTTCTGAAGAGAAGTCAGCATACCTGAATATCATCAATGGAGCAGGTTCTTATGAAGAAAAAGAAGATCAACTTCACACACTGCCTACATATAATAAGGTGTTCCGTGAATTGTACCCTAAACTGCGTGTTGCGGAAACTGAGATTCTTACTGTAATGGAAAAGAAAACAGATGCTGAAATCTCTGTTCTTTCGAAGCAGTTAGCCAATAACTCAGTGAATGCTGATACGCTCTCTAATGAAGAGTTAATGTACGGAGCAACGCTTACCCCTTCACTTTCTGAGAAAGAAGCTATTTACAAAGCCTCCATTCGTAAGGAAGATACATGGGTAGCGCACAACAACCTGGCAGCTGTTTACATTGCCATGGCACAGGAAAACTC
>CAYGOW010000140.1:0-1276 GCA_964351425.1 uncultured Roseivirgaceae bacterium | reverse complement strand
TTATAAGGCGTATAGTCATTTGCAGAAGGCCATGAGCATGAGTCCTTCTAATGAAGTAGCTCAGGGAGCTAACGGAGTAAAAGGATCTGCTGAAATTATGATGGCAAAATATGCTGATGCAGTACGTTCTACATCAAATGCAGAAAATAATGCCCATAACCTTTTCAATAAAGGATTGGCTCAGGTACTGAATGAAGATTACACCAATGCTATATCTAGCTTTGAGCAAGCAGCATCTGCTGATTCAAGCATGGGTATTGCGCATTACGGTGCAGCTATTGCCAGTGCGCATTTAGGAAATGAAAGCGATGTATTTGAGCACTTATCTGCCGCATTCGCTGCTGATCCTGATCTGAAGCAAGAAGCAATGAACGATCTTGAGTTCGCTACATATGCAACAAGTCAGCAATTCCAGGATATCCTGAAATAAGTTGATCTACACCTCAAAGAAAAGGCTCCGGATTATCCGGAGCCTTTTTTATTTTATCCGTATGTTTTATGCATCCCCATTTTGTTGAATGGCCTTGGAGTGCTATTTTTACACCCGCAAAATAAATTACCAATCATGAGAGAAATTCAATTCAGAGAAGCCCTGGGAGAAGCGATGAGCGAAGAAATGCGTCGCGATGAAAAAGTATTCCTAATGGGAGAAGAGGTAGCCGAGTATAACGGCGCCTACAAGGTCAGCCAGGGTATGCTGGATGAATTTGGTCCTGAACGGGTTATCGACACACCAATTGCTGAATTAGGCTTTGCCGGTGTCGGCGTTGGGGCTGCTATGAACGGCCTGCGTCCCATTATAGAATTCATGACTTTCAACTTTTCACTGGTTGCCATAGATCAAATCATTAATGGGGCCGCCAAGATGATGTCGATGTCAGGCGGACAATTCAATGTCCCCATGGTATTCCGTGGACCTACGGGTAATGCAGGAATGTTAAGTTCACAGCATTCCCAAAACTTTGAGAACTGGTATGCCAATACACCAGGTCTTAAGGTAGTCGTGCCGTCAAATCCATATGATGCAAAAGGATTGCTTAAATCATCCATCCGTGATAATGATCCGACGATATTTATGGAATCCGAACTCATGTATGGTGATAAAGGAGAAGTTCCTGAAGGCGAATACCTGATTCCATTAGGAGTCGCAGATATCAAAAGAGAAGGTTCGGATGTAACGCTAGTATCGTTTGGTAAGATGATGAAAGTGGTGATGAAAGCAGCTGACGAACTCGCAAAAGATGGGGTCTCCGCTGAAGTTATTGACATGCGGACT
>CAYGOW010000139.1:0-8635 GCA_964351425.1 uncultured Roseivirgaceae bacterium | reverse complement strand
GTTTGCCCACCCGGGGACTAACCTCCTTTTTATGGGGTCTGAAATAGCACAGGGCGGTGAATGGAATCACGAATCCAGTTTGGATTGGCATGTATTAAATTATGGCCTTCACCAGGGCATACAAAGTTTGATTCGCGATTTAAATCGCGTGTACAAGGCAACTCCTGCATTGTACCAAAAGCAATTTGAAGCAGAGGGATTCAGATGGATAGATTACAGTGATAGCGAAAACAGCGTCATGGCCTTTGCCCGGATGGGAAATACCGAAGATGACCTGGTAGTAGTAGTCTGTAATTTTACACCCATTCCCCACTACAGTTATCGCATCGGTGTACCACGTGGTGGTGATTACAAAGAACTTTTAAATACTGACGATAAAAAGTACAGCGGCAGTGGCCTCATGAATGGTCGCGTAAGCAGTTCTGCGACTAAATACCATGGTCTGGATCATTCAATCAGCTTAAAACTACCGGCACTCGGACTAACCATTATGAAGTTCGTCCCGGAGGATTAAAATTATCCCGTGATTATTCTGAAGTTCAACCATAAACCGTAACATTGTCGGTTTATTGATAATATACAGTACCCTATGCAAAAATATATCTGTATTCATGGTCATTTTTATCAGCCGCCGCGAGAGAATGCCTGGCTTGAGACTGTCGAATTGCAGGATTCGGCCTATCCGTTTCATGATTGGAATGAGCGGATTACAGCAGAGTGTTATGGCCCGAATACAGCGTCACGCATTCTGGATAAAGAAGGCGTCATCAAGAAAATCATCAATAATTATTCGCGGATCAGCTTCAATTTCGGGGCAACACTTCTATCCTGGCTGGAGGAAAATGCGCTTGATGTCTATCAGGCAATATTAGAGGCAGACAAACAGAGTATTGAGCGATTCTCCGGACACGGCTCAGCTATTGCCCAGGTTTATAATCACGTTATCATGCCGCTGGCCAACAAGCGAGACAAGGATACCCAGGTTAAATGGGGCATTCGCGATTTTGAGTCACGCTTTAACCGGCTGCCTGAAGGTATGTGGCTGGCTGAAACAGCGGTGGACACAGAAACACTGGAAGTACTCGCGGAGAATGGTATTCGCTATACGATATTGGCACCTCGACAAGCCAAAGCGGTCCGGAAAATCGGATCCACGGAATGGAAGCAAGTAGGGCATGATACGGTCAATACGCGTATCCCCTACATTTGTCACCTCCCGTCAGGGAAGTCCATTTATCTTTATTTTTATGACGGCAATCTTTCCCAATCCGTAGCTTTTAACGGGTTGCTGAACAATGGCCAGGAATTTGCCAAAAGGCTGATGTCTGGATTTAGTTCTGAACAAACCCCTGAATTGGTTAATATCGCGACAGATGGAGAAAGCTATGGGCATCACCATCGTCATGGAGATATGGCGCTCGCCTATTGTATCGACTACATAGAGAACCATAAAGAAGCAGCGCTGACGAACTATGGTGAATACCTGGACATTGTTAAACCTGAGATGGAAGCCACCATTCAGGAAGATAGCTCCTGGAGTTGTGTTCACGGAGTCGGACGCTGGAAAGAAGATTGTGGTTGCCATACCGGAGGCTATCCCAACTGGAACCAAAAGTGGAGAAGACCTTTAAGGGACTCACTTAATTGGCTTCGTGACCAATGTATTGCGGTTTTTGAAAAGGAAGCCACACCTATCATGAGTGACCCCTGGAAGGCACGGGATGAGTACATCGACCTTATCCTTCATCGCCGGATTGGGCTGGAATCATTCCTCAAGTCTTATGGTATTACCCACGCGAACCGAACCAAGGCGTTGCGGCTGCTTGAAATGCAACGCCATGCCATGCTCATGTTTACCAGTTGCGGATGGTTTTTTGACGAAGTATCAGGGATAGAAACCATCCAGATTTTGCAGTATGCCTGTAGGGCGATTCAGCTTGCCGAGCAGGAGAGTGGTGTTTCTCTTGAGAATAAATTTGTCAAGATGATCTCCGAGGCAAAAAGCAACCTGGAAAAGTTTGATTCTGCCAAGGCCATTTATGAAACCATTGTTATTCCTACGCGACTTACTCTCGAGCGCGTGGGTGTCCACTATGCTGTTGCCAGTATTTTTGAAGAGCAACCGGAAACACTACCTGTATTTAACTATAGCGCAAAAAGTGAGTTTTTTGAACGAAGGGAGGCAGGGGCGCATCGATTGGCAGTTGGTTCAACCCATGTCAAATCACGGGTAACCTATTCCGAAAAGCATTTTAAGTTTGCCGTCCTTTACCTTGGCCAACAAAACATTATAGGAAACATATCGCTGGATATGTCCGATGAGGTGTTTGATGAAATGTATGAGAAATTGACGGACGCTTTTGAGGTTAGCAACCTTGGGCTAATGATCGGAATATTGCAACAGTATTTTGGTCCGGCAAAGTACAACTTATGGCATCTCTTCAAGGACGAGAAAAGAAAGGTACTTAGCATGATTATGGAGAATAGCCTTAAGCAAGTGGAGAACTCTTTCCGCAGAATATACAATCGGGACTACCAGTTAATTAATTCACTTAAAAACGACGCCGTACCGATTCCGACTGCTTACACCACGACGCTTCAATATGTCGTAAATGCAGATTTGAGAAATGCACTGAATGATAAGGTGATAAATCTGGATGAACTTGAGCGGATATCGGATGAACTGGAAAAGTGGGATTTAACGATCGATGATTCCTTGTCGCTGGAAAAATATGCTTCTGATGCTATATTCTCCGCTTTAAAGCGTGTCCGAAAACATCCTAGTGATATTGACCGCATTAAGCGGCTAAATCAATTTTTTCAATATCTCTATTCCATGAAACTCAAACCAGAGCTTTATAAAACACAGAATTTATACTTCGAGATGTATGGGGACAAGGAACTTATGAGTAAAGTAGCAAAAACATGGATGAATCAGTTTGACACCCTTGGTAAGAAACTGGGCATTCGGGTCTGATTATTCTTCTTCCTGGAGAGCTAGCATCTGTTTGGCCTTTTTCTTGTAAAAAGCCGTCATAGCTAAATGAATTTGTTCATCATCCATTAGACCATTACGCTTGGCAATATGGAGGTTGCGCCATTCTTTCTGAATATCCTGAATGGGTTGTTCCAAAACGGGTTGGTCGAGATAGGTTTCCAGTTTCTTGAAGAAGTTATCATACTCTTTCTTCTCAAGTTGTTCGCCCATTTTCCTAAGATCCTTTTCTGTTATCATAATATCTGGATTCATCTTCGGTTAAAACGCATAAATAACTCAAATTTGCTAAAATTTCCAGCAACAGGCTTGTTTAATCACAATGCCTCATGTTAATTCACTGACTTATGCCAAAAAAGCCTTCATATTTACGCCTTAGTGGCCTGGAGCCAGTTATCATAACAAAGGAAACTAACTTTGTTAATATCGGAGAACGGACAAATGTGACCGGATCCAGAAAGTTTTTACGTCTCATCAAAGAAGATAGATATGAAGAGGCACTCGAAATTGCCCGCGAACAAGTAGAAGGAGGAGCCCAGATCATTGATGTAAACATGGATGAGGGCATGCTTGACGGAGAAAAAGCCATGGTCACTTTTCTGAACCTGATGGCATCCGAGCCAGACATCGCCAGAGTCCCTGTTATGATCGATTCCTCTAAATGGCACATCATCGAAGCAGGCCTTAAATGTATCCAGGGTAAAGGGGTTGTAAACAGTATCAGCCTCAAAGAGGGGGAGGATGAATTCATTCGTCAGGCGCGCATCATTCACCGGTACGGAGCTGCCACGGTGGTTATGGCCTTTGATGAAGACGGACAGGCGGATTCGCTGGAACGTCGTATTGAGATATGTCAGCGTTCGTATGACCTGTTAACACAAAAGGTTGGTTTCCCGCCAGAGGATATCATTTTTGATCCCAATATCTTTCCCGTCGCCACGGGAATGGACGAACACCGCCGAAACGCCCTTGATTTCTTTCATGCAGCCAAATGGATCCGGGAGAATTTACCCGGTGCCCAGGTAAGTGGCGGGGTAAGCAATGTATCTTTCTCATTTCGTGGGAATAACGCCGTACGCGAGGCCATGCATTCTGCATTTCTGTATCATGCCATCCAACACGGGATGAATATGGGGATTGTCAACCCGACAATGCTTGAGGTCTATGATGAAATTCCTAAAGAACTGCTGGAGTACGTAGAGGATGTATTGCTTGACAGACGGGAAGACGCCACCGAAAGATTGCTGGACTACGCCGAGTCATTCAAAGGGGATACGAAAAAAAGAGAAAAAGATCTTCGCTGGAGAGAGCAGGAGGTAGAGGCAAGGTTGTCTCATGCCCTGGTAAAGGGAATCATCGAGTTTATTGTGGAGGATACCCAGGAGGCCCTGGAAAAATACAATAGTCCGCTGGCGGTCATAGAGGGCCCCTTGATGGATGGGATGAATGTGGTCGGGGATCTGTTTGGCAGCGGGAAAATGTTTCTTCCTCAGGTGGTAAAGAGTGCGCGGGTAATGAAAAAGTCCGTAGCGTATCTCGAGCCCTACATGGAAGAAGAGAAAAGGAGAAATAAAAACACGGACGCAGCTGCTAAGATTCTCCTGGCAACTGTAAAAGGGGATGTGCATGACATCGGCAAGAACATAGTCGGAGTGGTGCTGGCCTGTAACAATTATGACATCATTGATATGGGGGTCATGGTGCCGGCTGATAAAATTCTGGCCAGGGCGAAGGAAGAGAATGTCTCGGCCATCGGTCTCAGTGGCCTTATTACACCCTCACTTGATGAAATGGTCCATGTCGCCCGTGAAATGAAACGGGAGAAGATGACCATGCCGCTACTCATTGGTGGAGCAACAACATCCAGAATACATACAGCGGTTAAAATTGACCCTGAATATGACGGTCCGGTGGTCCACGTACTTGACGCTTCGCGAAGTGTACCCGTGGCGGGAGCCGTTATCGGAAAGGATTCGAGGGAGAAATTTACGCTGGACATTAAGCAGGAATACGCCGACCTCCGGGAGGGGCATGCCCAAAGACAAAGTGAAAAGAAATTAATATCCCTGACCGAAGCCCGAAAGAATGCTGCGTCAATGGACTGGGATGGGTATTTACCGCCTGTTCCGAAAAAGCCCGGGATTCATATCTTGTCTCATTTCCCACTCGAGACGTTGCGGGAATATATAGACTGGACGCCATTTTTTCAGACGTGGATGTTAAAGGGCAAGTTTCCTGCTATCCTGGAAAACCAACTTATTGGAGAAGAAGCCCGGAAGTTATACGAGGATGCTAACAGGATGCTGGACGAGATAATTGCAGAAAACTCCCTGACAGCACATGGGATTTTTGGCTTATTTGAAGCCAATGCTGTTGGCGATGATGTAATGATTACCCATAATCAGGGGCAGAAAGGAGTGGTTCACTTTTTAAGACAACAGGGTCAGAAAGGAAAAGGTATTCCTAATCTTTGCCTGGCAGATTATATCGCGCCTGAGGGGAGTGGAAAAACGGATTACCTGGGTGCATTTGCCGTGACAGCGGGCATAGGGATTGAAAAACTTCTGGAGAAGTATGAAAAAGCCCACGATGATTACAACGCCATCATGGTAAAATCCCTGGCTGACCGGTTGGCTGAAGCATTTGCAGAGTGCCTTCACCACCAGGTTCGGACCGACTACTGGGGGTATGCAAGAGAAGAGTCCTTATCCAATGATGACCTCATACGTGAAAAATATCAGGGAATCCGGCCCGCGCCGGGATATCCGGCCTGTCCTGATCATACTGAGAAACCATTCTTATTCGAACTCCTTGATGTAACTCAGGCAACAGAAATATTTCTGACTGAATCAAATGCTATGTATCCTGCGGCCAGTGTGAGTGGCTATTATTTTTCTCATCCATCTGCCAAATATTTTGGATTGGGCAAAATTGCCCGGGATCAGGTAGAAGATTATGCAGGAAGAAAAGGAGTGTCATTTGATCTAATGGAGAAATGGTTGGCGCCAAACCTTTCCTATAATCCTTAATCCTTTTATTTTTACCAGGAATGAAAATTACCGAACATATACAGAACGCCAAGGACACGTTATTCTCTTTTGAGATTCTTCCGCCTTTAAAAGGAGAGAGTATTCAGATGCTCTATAGCCATATAGATCCCTTGATGGAATTTAATCCCCCTTTTATCGATGTCACCTATCATCGGGAAGAATTCGTTTATAAGAAGCATGAGAATGGGTTATTGGAGAAAAAGTCGATCCGAAAACGTCCCGGAACGGTTGGAATTTGTGCGGCTATCAAGAATAAGTATGATGTGGATACTGTTCCACATATAATCTGCGGGGGATTTACGCGGGAAGAAACGGAAAATGCGCTTATTGATTTAAATTTCCTTGGTATTGACAACGTCCTTCTTTTACAGGGTGATGCCATTAAGACCGAAGGACGGTTTGTTGCCGAGCCTGAGGGGCATGCCTATGCTTCTGATCTGATCTCTCAGGTGGTTTCAATGAATTCCGGAACCTACCTTGATGAAGACCTCCTGAATGCGACACCTACCTCGTTCTGCATTGGGGTTGCCGGTTATCCGGAAAAGCACTTTGCAGCTCCAAATCTGAAAACAGATTTGAAATATTTAAAAATGAAGGTAGATCTTGGGGCCGAATATATTGTCACCCAGATGTTTTATGACAATCAGAAATATTTCAGCTTTGTCGAACAATGTCGTGAAGCAGGCATCAATGTGCCTATTATTCCCGGACTAAAGCCAATTACAACCAAACGGCAGCTAAATGTATTGCCTCAAATATTCTATATAGATATTCCCGAAGACCTCTCCGATGCAGTAGAAAAATGCAAGAATAAGGAAGAAGTGAAACAGGTAGGGATTGAATGGGCTATTCAGCAGTCCAGGGAACTTATGGATTATGGTGTACCTGTTTTGCATTACTATTCTATGGGCAAATCAAGTTCCATAATAACTATTGCACAAGCATTATTTTAGGACATCCTGTCATATTTCGCCGCCGAATTCAGACATTACGACAGAAAGTTGTATCTTTTTAGAAGTGATGGCACGAGTATTGATCCATGGTATTTAAAATAAGGAGGAAATATGCGATATGATATTAGTAAAAGTGAGGTGAAGCAATTATTGAGGACCGCTAATATTCTAAACACGATACACGGCGGAACCATTGAACCTCAAATACACGTACGACGTGATACGACAAACTATCATGTTACGGTAAAAATTCCCGGTGTAGAGGAGGAAAAGCTTAAAGTGGAGATTGCTGAAAAACACCTGATTGTTTCACACGAGATGCAGTTTGAAACGAGTGATGAAAAGATTTTACTTGTACCTCATGTACTGGCAGCCTGTCCATTGTCACTAAACATAGATCATACAAAGATCAGAGCTGATTTTAAAGACGGTGTGCTTGAAGTGCAATTGCCTTTGAGTGACTTTAGTTCAGGCTATCGGCGTGAAATAGATATAAACAAATAATAAAAAAACCTGCAGTTCAGCTGCAGGTTTTTTTTTATTTAAGGAATTCGGAGGCTTCTTTCTCCGATAATTTATATAGTGTCATTCTCCCGAACCTCCCGGAAATATACGTCCGGCCAAGCACGGCAATTCCACCATCCATGGTAGAGGTGAAACCGGCAAGCTCTGTTTGATTATTATATCCCAGGTACTTGGTACCGGTAAGAGATCCATCGGTTTGGTCAAAACTGTACAGAACCATCTGTCCGTTTCGGGTATGGCTCCCAAAAACAATCCGAGGCACCGATCCGTCAATTAATTTTAATTCAATCGGTGCATCTTGTACCAATTCAGGAAACGGGTTTTCAACCAGATCAACAGCGGAGGATATCCCCGTAGTATTTAAGGTTAAGCGGGGCAAAAGAAAGTTATTTCCATAATTGAAACTTGCTATGGCAAATTCTTGACCCTGAAGGGGTTGTACAGCACTGATTCCTCCATCTTCATGCTGTCCCTGGGTTACACCCTGGGGCTCGTCATCCTGTAGGTTGGTGAATACCAGCGAGAAGGTATAATTATAAAATCCATTGAAGTAATAGGAGCCACCGGCTAGTTTACCTGCTTTAAAGGGCAGTTGTTTCCCTGTCTCAGTAAAGTGCTCCAAAACCGGAATAACATATTCACTCCCGGGCCCAATGGAAAATGTTTTGGTCAACATAGCTTGTCCACTGACATTATGGACACTCATTACGGTAAGTTTATCATCCAGGTTAAAGCTCTGAAGAATGATATTACTCCCGTCCGTACCAACACCCAAAGGATAGATAAAACCACCCAATGGTGTGATATCACCGGTTTCTCCGGATTCCTGAATGGTGACCAAAACGGCCTGGAGATTAACGGGGTCCATGGCAACCATGTAGAAATTACCATTTATTTCAAGAATTTCATCCAGCGGGTGTACAAGTGATGCTGAATAATCAATCTCACTCACAAAATTTCCGGCTTCATCCACTTTAAGGAGATATACGCCAGCAAAGTCAGATAAATCAGTCTTTCGCGACCCAAGGATCAGATACCCGCCGTCAGTTGTCTGAACAATGTCAATTGGGTTGTAGGAGGCTTCAAAGCGATTATCGTCATAAATTCGGGTA
>CAYGOW010000138.1:4887-8714 GCA_964351425.1 uncultured Roseivirgaceae bacterium | reverse complement strand
ACAACATACTTGCTGCTCAGGGCGGTGGCGCATGGGACGAATACATTGGTAAAGGTCGTTTGAATGTTTTCAAAGCACTAACGGATATCACATCACCGGCCATTCGAATAACGAACTTTTCCTATTCAAACGGCCTGGAGCAATCCGCCTACTTTAAAGATACCGTATCCCTTTCCCTGGAATTTCAAAACTTTCTTTACTCATCCTCAAACGTTCAGGTAACAGTATCAAGTGAATCCCCCTATGTGGAGTTTACCAAGGATCAGTTAGTTCTTCCTGCCTTGCAAACCCTTCAAAAGACCAATCAACAAGCAACCTTATTACTGCGAGCGGATACCCCACCCGATGAACGAATCTTACTTAAAGTTTCCTATTCTTCGGGCGCATACACTGACCAGGAGTACATTGAATTTACGACTTCTCCGCTCTGGGCAACCCTGGATAACGGCACTATGCAGTTTAGCATTGCCTCCGACGGCAACCTGGGATATGCGAAGAGTTTGCAACAAGACGGAATTGGGCTCATGTCCGAAAATCAACAACTGCTTGATAATATAGGGCTGGTCATTCGTTCGGAAGACCTCATTATGGATAATATGCCGGTCCGACAGAGCCAGCATTCACGCGAACAGGACTTTCGTGCGCTAATAAACCTGCGCCCTTCCAACAACAGCATTGCGGATCAATATTATACCTCAACCTTTGAGACAAAAACAGGCGCAACTCCTGTATTACCACTTAAAATTGAACAAAAAACTTTTTCCTGGGATAGTCTCGGGGCCGTTTTTATTGAGTACCTGATAACCAATACGAGCGATTCAGCATTGAGCAATTTTCAGCCGGCTATCTATGCTGATTTTGACCTTGGCGAACCAACGACCAACCGATTGATGATATCTCCTGATGGTAAAATTCAATATACCCGGAATGCTCAGGAAGACCTCTTTGGGGGCCTTGAAATTTTATCGGAGAATGCCGGTTTCCTGACAGGTCTGGACAAACGAAACCTTTCAGGAAATGCCTCGGATATGCCTCCATATATCTCCGATGAGGTGAAGAAATCTTTCTTTCTGAAGAATAAAACCGAAGCCGGAACGCAGGGTTCTGGCAACGACGTGGCCGGACTTGCCGGATTCCAGCCAATGGATATACAACCTGGTCAGCAGGTAAGGTTTGCTGTAGCCTTATCGGCCGCCGAAAGTTTGGATGCACTGGAACAGTTGCATACAATCATTCGTCAGCGATATGCTGAATTCAGGGCGAATCCTCCCATAGGACTAATTTCGCGTTTCTGCCGGGGGCAGGAGGCCATCATTGACCCCGAGGGCTCTTTAACACAAATATATGCTGATCCGGAAGCAACCGACCTGCTCTTCGAAGGGGACGAGTTCACTCTTCCGAATCTTCAGGAACAACAGGTATTTTATGGGATCGATATCAGGGAAGGGATAAAAAGTGACATCTACAGGATACTTGTGAAACCGGCAGATGTAAACACCGATTTTGCCATGTCGAAGCAACTGGTACTGCTGGATGAAAATAATGATACCAGGGTTACATTTACAGACCAATCAGAAAATGCTTTAACATGGAACTGGACCTTCAGCAATGGATATTTCTCCAATAAAGCCAACCCGTCCATCAATTTCAGCAGCCCGGGAGAATATGATATCACGCTAACTTCCAGCAATCAACTCGGTTGTTCGGGTACAATGCATAAAACCCTGACGGTAGCAAACCGAAACCCGCGTATCTCTGATCAGACTCTGATGGATTGTCCCGGCACAAGCTTTCAGATTGATCCTTCGGAAGCTGACAGCATTCATGTCTACAGTGATTTGGAAAAATCATTGCTCCTCTACCAGGGACGAAATTTTCAAACCGGACCCGTGCTAAGTGATACCACCTACTACATAACCAACCTTGACGGACCGTATGAAAGCCTGCCCGCAGCTTATACTATTGATGTTTCTGAAATCAGCGCACTGTTTACGGCCCGGCCAGACAGCCTTGATCTGTCCAATCCCTATTTACTGAGATTATCAGCACAGGATCAAAATGCGTCATTTATACAGTGGGAACTGGAAGACGGCTCAAATTCGCCGCTGATCCTTGGAAATGACACGGAGTATTTGCTGGATTATACCGGTTTGAACGAGTTTACTATCCGGCTCATGGTTGTCAATGAGTCCGGATGCACTGTCAATACGGAGCAGGTATTTATTCCTGTTGAAAGCCCATTGCCTGTTGTGTCTAACACAACGGTATGTTTGGGTGATCAGGGTATTATCAGGCCGGAGGAAGAAGGGGTCTATCATTTTTACCAGGACCAAAACCTCACCACGTTATTGGGCAAGGGTCGATTTTTCAATATTCCGGGGTTGACCCGTGATACGACCATCTACGTGGTTTCGATGAATAACTTATTGGAAAGTCCACCGGTGGCCGTGCAAGTCCAGGTAAGTTCCATTGAGGCCGATTTTATAATTTCTCAAAATCCGCTTAACCTTACTTCTTCTCCCATGGTAACATTTACTGATGCATCATCAGGATCTGTTGTCTTCAGAGAATGGAAAGTGGATGAAGAAGTTGCGGGGAATGGAATATCGCTGAATTTCGAACCACCCGCTGCCGGTGATTATCTTATCACCTTGCTAACGGAAGATGAAAACGGCTGTTTTTCAGAAAAGACAGAGAATTTACAGGTGGTTCTTATCACGGGAACCAGCGAATTCATGGAAGGTGGTCTTCCCTTTCCAAATCCGGCGCAGCGTGAAATAACCATACCCGGCACGCCCGCCGAGATGCAATTAATTCAACTGGACGGAAGATTGGCAAAAGAATGTTCATCCTGCACGACCATTCAGCTGGCAGGAGAAAAATCAGGCAGTTATCTGCTCAGGGTAATTCGTAAAGAAAGCATTCAAACCTTCCTCATCAGGATCGACTAATTAATCCTGCGCAGAGAATACTTTTTTAAGTAATGCGGTGGTGCGTTCTGCCGGATTTTCACGAATTTTTTCTTCTTCCTGAGCAATGAGTACAAAAAGGCCGTCTATTGCCTTCTGAGTTGCATATTCATTCAGATCAGGATTAACATCCTCAACAAGTGGTATTTTGTTGTATGTGGAGACGATATCTCCGTAATACTTTGTTGCATTGACCTTGTCCAGCGATCGTTGCATGATCGGCGAAAAAAGTTCGATTAACTGCGGGGAGGTTTTATCCTTGAGGTATTCGGTAGCGGCAGTTTTATTACCCTTTAATATGCCCCATGCATCCTGAATTGACATGGACGTAATGGCATCCACAAAAATGGGAGCAGCTTCACTGGCGGCATCTTCTGCCCCTCGATTTAGCGTCAGGATAAATTTATCCACCTCCTTGCCCAGCCCAATCTGTCGTAATTTTTCTTCTACCTTTTCAACTTCAGGAGGGAACGGGATTTTAATCAGTGGATTACCAAAATATCCATCGAGTCTTGACGCATTATCCGCTCCTTCCCTTGCTCCTTTGACCAAGGCTTCCTTTAAACCCGAAACCACCTCGGAAGTAGTCAGGTCACTGCCTCCAAGCACCCCGTTGATTTCGCCCAGCGTTTGGTTGATTTGAGTTGAGGTACATCCCAATAGAAAAACAAGGGACATGAAAAAGATCGTAACAATTCGCTTCATGATATGTAGTTTTGTTATATCCGAGTTATACAATAATTGCACCAATGTATGCATTCATGGCTTACGGAATCGCACAATGTAACGTAAGTTGATTAATTGAATAAAATCCGCCTTATCCCAGATGAGAAATAATAACACTGCCGAAATCTTAAC
>CAYGOW010000138.1:2383-4877 GCA_964351425.1 uncultured Roseivirgaceae bacterium | reverse complement strand
TCTTAACTATTGGAGATGAAATCCTGTACGGTCAGATCACCGATACCAATAGCCAATGGCTGAGCAGCAGTCTTGATGCCGCAGGATTCCGCACAATCCGCAAAACGACGGTCGGTGATGAACGACAAACAATCCTGAATGCATTCCGGGAAGCAGAGGAACGTGCAGACGTGGTATTGATTACCGGCGGACTCGGTCCGACAGATGATGACCTGACCAAGCCCTGCCTGGCAGAATATTTTAATTGTACCCTTGAATTGAACGAGCAGGCGTTAGAAGAAGTTACCTCCTTTTTCCAGGGCAAAGGATTGGAATTGACTGACCTGAACAGACAACAGGCCGTTTTGCCTGTCTGTTGCGATCACATTACAAACGAACTGGGTACGGCACCTGGCATGTGGCTGGAACGAAACGGAAAAGTATTTGTCTCGATGCCCGGAGTACCCCATGAAATGAAACGGATGATGAACAAGTACATCATTCCCCGTCTATCGGAAACATTCTCTACAGAAGTTGTCTTTCACCGGGTGATTAAAACCATCGGGATAGGCGAATCGTGGCTTTCTGAAAAAATTGCCCCATGGGCAGAGGCACTTCCTGATCATATACGACTGGCCTACCTGCCAAGTCTCGGCCAGGTAAAATTGCGCCTCACCGCATCTGGTGATTCGAGGGAAACACTGAAGAGGGAAGTAGACGAACAGATAGAGGCGTTGAAAGTGTATGCCGGCAAATACATTTATGGATATGACCAGGATGAAATAGAAAGTGTTTTAGGTGAAATGCTCATGGCGCGTGGACTGACAATGGCCACCGCGGAAAGCTGCACTGGTGGATATCTTTCGCATTCCATTACCAGAATACCCGGGGCTTCGCGGTATTTTCAAGGCGGAGTGATCGCCTATGCCAATTCCATCAAGGAAAATCTACTGGGTGTTAATCCGGATACCCTGACCAGATACGGAGCAGTCAGTGAGGAAACAGCGAAAGAAATGGCCATTGGAATTAGCAAGGTCATGAACACCTCTATTGGCCTTTCCACAACCGGAATCGCCGGTCCTGACGGCGGATCAGAAGAAAAACCCGTGGGCACCGTATGGATCGCCTGCCATTTCGGAGACGAAACAATTACCAAAAAATTGCAGTTATGGAAAGACCGGCAGGTAAATATCCTGGCATCTTCGGTAGCGGTAATGAACTTGCTTCGGATTACTTTATCGAAAACGATTGAAGAAAAAAGTTAAAATAGTAAATTTGCCTACGAGAATGGGAAAAACCGTTCCGGAAGGTTAAATCAATACGACATGGCACAAGTAGAATTATTAATGCCTAAGATGGGCGAGAGCATCATGGAAGCCACAATCCTTACCTGGCTTAAAAGTGAAGGGGATACGATTGAACAGGACGAATCTGTCCTTGAAGTTGCGACTGACAAAGTAGATACTGAAGTGCCTTCCACTCATGCAGGCGTATTGAAAAAAATTCTTGCCAAAGACGGTGACGTGGTGGAAGTTGGGAAACCCATTGCGATCATTGCCACGGAGGCAGAAGAAGCTACTACACCTTCTCCCACTGACAATGGATCTGATCAGCAACCGGCCAGTGAAAATGAAGAAAAAGAAGAAGTCCTTGAAGCCGCCCACAGCAATGGGAGTGCCGCCAACGGACACATATCTGCCCGAAATGGTGAACGATTCTATTCTCCATTGGTACGAAATATAGCAAAAGAGGAAGGCATTAATGTTGAAGAACTGGAAACGATTGAAGGGAGCGGTAAGGAAGGTCGTGTAACCAAGAAAGATATTCTCTCCTATCTGGATAACCGGGAAGACGTTGCTACGGAAAAGCCCATTGAAAAAGCTCCTGCCCAGCCAGCCGCAGCATCAGTTGCTGTGAAAGAACCGACACCTTCTCCTGTTTCTATTAGTGGAGAAGATGAAATTATTGAAATGGACCGAATGCGTAAAATGATTGCTCAGCGCATGTTGGACTCAAAACGCATATCACCCCATGTCACATCATTTGTTGAAGCCGATGTTACCAACGTGGTCATGTGGCGAAATAAAATGAAGAATGATTTCAAGAAAAAAGAAGGCGATAACCTAACCTTTACCCCAATATTTATTGATGCAGTAGTCAAAGCAATCAAAGATTATCCCATGATCAACATTCAGGTCGATGGCGACAGAATAATAAAGAAAAAAAATATCAACATCGGAATGGCGGTGGCGTTGCCATCGGGAAACCTGATTGTACCTGTAATCCATAATGCCGATCAATATAACCTGACCGGCCTGGCCAAAAAAGTCAATGACCTCGCCCGACGGGCTCGACAAAATCAATTAAAACCAGATGAGTTGCAGGGAGGTACCTTTACCATCTCCAACGTAGGATCGTTTGGGAATGTGATGGGCACGCCGATCATCATGCAACCGCAAGTGGGGATCCTGGCTTTGGGTGCCATAACGAAGAAACCAGCGGTAATCGAAACACC
>CAYGOW010000138.1:1136-2373 GCA_964351425.1 uncultured Roseivirgaceae bacterium | reverse complement strand
CATTGCTATCCGGCATAAAATGTTTCTGTCACACAGCTACGACCACAGGGTTGTAGATGGATCCCTGGGAGGTATGGTTGTTCGTCGTGTAGCGGATTTCCTGGAAAGATTTGACCCCAATAATACCATCTGACACACCTGAGTGGCATTTGTTACAGCGATCAGTACCAGCATAAGATTATGAGGGTACGATACCATCTGCCCGCTTACAAACTCCATGTCGGGACTATCCCTGACATGATTTAGATAAACGCTTAAAATTCAATCCATGAGTAAAAAAGAAATGAAATTTGCTACCAAGGCAATTCACGCGGGGATAAGCCCTGACCCTTCCACAGGGGCTATAATGACTCCTATCTTTCAGACAAGCACCTATGTGCAGCGATCTCCCGGGGATCACAAGGGATATGAATACTCCCGGACTCAAAATCCAACACGGGATACGCTACAAGCCAATATCGCAGCCCTGGAAAACGGCAAACATGGCCTTTGTTTTTCTTCCGGCTTGTCCGCCATTGATGCCGTTATCAAATTACTCAATCCCGGGGATGAGGTGATCGCGGCCAATGATCTCTATGGGGGAACTTACCGGATTTTTAAAAAGGTATTCGAAAAATATGGCATCAAGTTCCATTTCACCGGTATGCAGGATATCAATGCCATCCGTACGCATATCAACCAAAATACCAAACTGATTTGGGTCGAAACACCAACCAACCCAATGATGAATATCATCGATATTCGCCAAGCCGCTACTATTGCTAAGGAGCATAACCTTCTCCTGGCCGTCGATAATACATTTGCCACTCCCTATCTGCAAACCCCCCTGGACCTCGGAGCAGATATTGTCATGCATTCTGTCACCAAGTACCTCGGCGGACATTCTGATGTCGTGATGGGTGCACTGGTTGTTAACGATGATAAACTCAAGGAAGATCTCGCATTTCTACAGAATAGCTGCGGCGCGACACCCGGACCGCAGGACTGCTTCCTGGTTTTACGGGGAATAAAGACCCTTCACCTCCGTATGGAACGTCACTGTTCCAACGGGGCCCGGATTGCTGCTTTTCTTCAGTCACATCCGCTGGTGGAGAATGTCTACTGGCCCGGATTCCCGGAGCATCCCAATCATGATATTGCCAAAACACAAATGCGCGGGTTTGGTGGAATGATCTCTTTTACATTGAAGGGAGATGATAAGGAAAAGGCATTTCGGATTATGGAAAACTTCACCTTC
>CAYGOW010000138.1:0-1126 GCA_964351425.1 uncultured Roseivirgaceae bacterium | reverse complement strand
ACTGGTGAACCATCCAGCCACCATGACTCATGCGAGCATCCCGCGGGAAGAACGAATGAAAGTCGGCTTGCTTGATTCGCTGATCAGGCTGAGTGTAGGCATTGAAGACCCGGATGATTTGATTGAAGACCTCAGTCAGGCACTTGAGGCATAATTAAAACAGAAAATGAAATAAAAAGGGGCTTATGGCCCCTTTTTTAGTAACAGAAAAGTTCCGGGCTACCACTTGTATAAATCTCATTTTCTATTCGGTTAGGTGTGTTTATTTTCACCTTCCACCACAAATAATATACTCATGAAATCCACCTTCTTCCTTATTCTTCTGCTCTGTATTTCATCCTACTCTTATGGTCAAAACGACAGTACAGAGGTAGAAGATTCTCCTAAAAAAGAAACCAAGAAAAAAGACCTGCCCCTGGAATCAGACAGATCGTACAAGCTATCTACGGATGAAGGGACATGGCTATCACTCGATGTAAGTCCTGACGGTAAGACAATAGCCTTCGACATGTTAGGCGACTTGTATCTTTTACCCATTGACGGTGGCAATGCAAAACGAATTACATCAGGCCTTGGGTTTGATACCCACCCCCGCTACAGCCCCGATGGTTCTAAACTCCTGTTCATCTCAGACAGGTCCGGCTCTGAGAATGTCTGGATGCTCGAATTGAATGACGAAGAAGCCAAACCCGAACAATTCACAGAACGTTCCAATAAAAACTTCCAGTCTGCCGACTGGTCGCCCGACGGCAAATATGTCGTTACCTCCGAAGGAAGAAGAATCATGAACCTTCGCATATATCATGTAGATGGCGGTACAGGTGCGGACATAAATAAAGATTCAAAGAAACTCGTGGAACCCGTCTTTAGCCCGGATGGCCGCTATATCTATTATTCATCCCGGTCCGGTGCCTGGCAGTACAATGCCAGCTTACCGCAATACCAGTTAGAGGTATACGACCGTGAGACAGGAGAATCTGAGGGAATCACTTCCCGATACGGTTCCGCTTTTGCACCGACCCTGTCACCTGATGGAAAATGGTTGGTTTATGGCACGCGCCATAATACGGAAACCGGCCTCATCATGCGCAACCTGGAGAATGGGGAAGAGAAATGGCTTGCTTAT
>CAYGOW010000137.1:5251-8741 GCA_964351425.1 uncultured Roseivirgaceae bacterium | reverse complement strand
GGCAATTCTGGCGTTTAACACGTTTTCATTCGTAAAACTAGGCTTCTGTTTACTCCTGGGAGCTGTAGTGGCATGGTATTATTTGACACGTCCCGGCCCCTGGAGCCGGTATGTTTCCGTTTTGAGGGCCCTTTTTTATGGAGGTTTGGTGACATTTATTGCCGGTGTTATGGTTTTCCCGGTGTTGAAACGCGTGCAGTATGAATTGTCCAAACCACCACTGATGTTCAATAGTAATGAAGACTTGAGGTATCATTCCGTGAGGAAGTTTGTTGACCCACCTATTCAAGGATACCTGGAGCATTTGCCTCCGGATTATAATGAGAATCCAAAGAAAACCTATCCCATGATTGTGTTTCTGCACGGATTGGCAGAATACGGGAATGGCGATGACAAAATTTATAGGGCAGCGGAACTGGGTGCTCCACGCGAGGTAGAGAAACTTGGAAAATTATGTGTCACAAAAAGTGATGGTACGGAAGAATGCTTTATCGTGATCACGCCGCAGAAAGATGATAAGGGGGAATGGACCGTGGATGTTCAGCGTAACTTTTGGCATTATATTTTAAATGGCCCCAATAATTACCGGTATGATCCCGATCGAATTTATCTAACCGGACTTTCACTTGGGGCACACGGCGTCTGGGTATGGGCCCATTCTGATGAACCGGATGCTGCACGACTTGCTGGAATAATACCCGTTAGTGGTCGCGGTAAAATGACCATAAATGCATGCCGGCTGGAGGAGAATGGAATAAACTTATGGGCTTTTCACGGCGCAGAAGATCCTATATTGCCGCCTCCGGTTGCGATGTTGGAGTATAATGCGCTGGAGCGTTGCCCGGAAGTAACGGGTGCCGAGCACACATGGACCAATGTGCCGGATGTAGGGCACTGGATGTATGAACCGATTTATATCAATGATCACCACATGTTTAATCCGAATATCTACGAATGGATGGCAGAAACCAGGAAGAAATACCGTCCGGACTGCCCTTCTCCCGATACTTCCGAATAAGTTTATTTTAAGAGGTAATCCCTGTATCTTTAAAGACGTTCTATAGGAATACGTATGATTTCAGAATTCACTTTGTCTTATCCGCCCGGTTTTGTCTTGCTCTGTATTGCTGCAGGCGCATTGTATGCATGGCTGGCATATCAAAAGAAAGGTCCGTGGAGCACGACAATGAATAAGGTCCTCTTTGGCGTGCGTACTGTCGTGGTAAGCCTCCTCGCCATATTATTGCTTTCCCCGATTGTACGTCAGATACGAAATTACACGGAGGAACCGGCCCTGGTGATTGCTGTGGATAATTCGGTTTCAATCGAGGCGGTTTATGACTCTCTGCCGTTAAATTCCATTAAAGATGAGATTACGGACTTTTCAGCCTCGTTGGTTGATGAAGGATATGATGTTGAGCTCAGGGTACTCGATGAATCTGAACAAGATAATTGGGATTTTACTGCTACCACCACCAATCTCGACAGGTTCCTGCAAAATATTCGGGATGATTATGAAGGGCGTAACCTCCAGGAAGTCATATTGATATCGGATGGGATTTATAATGAAGGGATTTCACCAGGCTACCGCGAATACCCGTTTCCGATTTCTTCGCTGGGAATAGGTGACAGCGCCGTAAAGAAAGACATTTATCTGTCTAATGTTCTCTATAATAAAATTGCCTATCAGGGCAACCAGTTTCCACTGGTCGCCACGGTCGGACAAAATGGATTTGATGGCCAGTCTGTTCGGGCGGTGGTTCAACACCGGGGAAGAAATGTTGCCACAAAAGACATAACCCTGCCGGCCAAGGGCGTGCCGGTAGATATCCAGTTTTTAATTAATGCGGATGAAATGGGGTACCAGCAATACACCATATCCGTTCAGAATCTGGAGGATGAATTTTCCGTCGAAAATAATAAGCGGACGGCATTTGTGGAGATTGTTGAGGGCAAGCAGCAAATTCACCTGGTCGCCGCAGCACCGCATCCCGATCTGAAGGCAATAAAATCGGTGTTGGAAAATAGCGAGAATTATGAAATAAAGGAGTTCATTCTCAGTATTCCAGCAGATCGCCAGAAATACCTTTCCAATGAGGATAATCCTGATCTGGCTATTTTACATCAAGTGCCGTCCAATTCTGTAAGTGGTATTAACTGGACAGAGCAACTTAAGAATTCCTCGCAGTTCTATATCTACGGTCCGGCCACTAATTTAAATAGCCTGAACGCTATTCAACCGTGGATCACGGTTCGTCAAATGTCGGGTGAATTTGATCGCGTGCTTCCGATTTTTAACACGCAATTTGCCCCGTTTACCTATTCCGATGAATTACTAGCTCAATTGCAGAATTTTCCTCCTATCATAGTTCCGTTCGGAGAAATTAGTGTATCTCCCGAGGCAGAATCGCTACTGAGTCAACAAATTGGCAGCATTCGTACGCAACGGCCGCTTTTGTCCGTCTTTGAAAATGAGGACAACAAAGTAGCAATCTTACTGGGATCCGGAATCTGGCAGTGGAAACTTACCGATTATGCGGAGAATAAGTCGAATGTATTGTTCAATGAGCTTATCTCCAAGCTGGTACAGTACCTGTCAACACGGGATAATAAGGATCGATTCAGACTTTATCCGGTAGAAGCCGAATATCAGCAGGGAGAAGAAGTCGTATTTGAAACGGAAGTTTATAATGAATTGTATGAACGGGTATATGGTAATCGGGTGAACCTGGAGATTACCGCGCCAACCGGTGAGATCAATACTTATAGCTATGTGACGAGTCCGACCAATAGCCGCTACAGGATCAGCGGGTTGGATGAAGGAATTTATCAGTTCAAGGGACGGACAATCATTGATGGTACTGAAGAGGAGGTAGGCGGACAGGTAGTGGTGCGGGGTGTTGACCTGGAAATGATTAATCTAACGGCAAATTTCAATATGCTACGCAACCTGGCATCACAATCCGGCGGGGGTTTTTATACCGTCGATCAATGGGAGTCTCTGGCAGATCATTTTCGTAATATGGAGGCCCGGGGGATAATTCACAGTGAGGAATCCTACCTGCCTGCAATCGACTTATTTTGGTTGTTTCTGCTGGTTCTAATTCTGATCTCCCTGGAATGGGGGTTGCGTAAGTACCACGGGTCGTATTAGTCGAGGTATTCTGAAGGGATTGGATATTCCCCTGTTTCTGCTTGCCAGAAAATACTTACTACCCACCAACGATCCCTGTCATATAACAGTTGAATACTGTTTATCCCGCGGGCAAATGGTTTTTCATCTGCTTCGGAATTGTATGACTCATAGGTGCTGAAAAGCTGAACTACATTCCCAAACCGGTCGGTTTCCCTGCTGATCTCCTTTTCAAAAAAGCCGTTGGCTTCAAGTTCCAGCTGGTGCTCCGTAAACCCGCCGTAGGCATCGATAGAAAACGGGAATTGCAGGCTATCCAGAAATCTTTGTTCATCCGGAGGCGTGACGAGTTGTTGC
>CAYGOW010000137.1:0-5241 GCA_964351425.1 uncultured Roseivirgaceae bacterium | reverse complement strand
CTTTTCAAAAAAGCCTTTGGCTTCAAGTCTGCTTCCTGCCATCTCAACATATTCCGCCGGACTCCATACGTAATGATAGCTCTTGCCTTCTGCATTCTTTCCACTGGGTATAAGTCTGGCATCCGGGATAAACAGGTATTTAAATAATTCCCAGTCCCTGGCTTCGCCCTTTTCTCCCGAAATAACGGCGTATAGGGTTTCGATGGTGCTGTCGATGGATTTCACATGCTTTGAGTAATCGGCTGTTTGTGCTGCAGCGCTCAAAGGAAATAGCAGAATGAACAGGAGTAAATGTGGTTTCATGGGGCAGGAAGTTTTTGATAAGATATAAAAAAACCCCGAAGATTTTCTCCGGGGTTAATAGTTAATCCTCTTTTTCTTCCTTCTTGGAAGCTTTCGGCTTTTTGACCTTCAGGGTCAACTCTTCTGACTTACCGTCGTGGTCGGCCTGAATAATTGAGCCTTCTTCCGCTTCGCCTTTCAGAATTTCCTCTGCGACTGCGTCTTCAAGGTATTTCTGTATGGCACGATTCAGTGGTCGGGCACCGTATTGCGGGTCATACCCTTTCTCTGCCAGAAAGTCTTTCGCTTTCTTGGTGAGCTCTACCGTGTACCCCAAGTCCTTGATTCGCGCAAATAGTTTGTTCAACGTAAGATCGATGATCTTGTGAATGTCTTTACGTAACAATGAATTAAAGACAATTACGTCGTCAAGTCGATTCAGGAATTCCGGACTGAACGCTTTCTTTAAAGCACTCTGGATAGTGGATTTCATGATCTCGTCTTCGCTTGCCTGTTTAGAGGAAGTGGAGAATCCGATGCCGGCTCCGAAATCTTTCAAGTCGCGCACACCGATATTCGATGTCATAATGATAATGGTGTTTCGGAAATCCACACGCCGGCCCAGGCCATCGGTAAGAATTCCGTCATCCAGTACCTGAAGCAATAAGTTGAATACATCCGGATGCGCTTTTTCAATCTCATCCAATAAAACTACGCTGTAGGGCTTGCGACGCACTTTCTCTGTGAGCTGTCCGCCTTCTTCATACCCCACATAGCCGGGAGGGGCACCTACCAATCGCGATACGGAGAATTTCTCCATATATTCACTCATGTCTATACGGATAAGGCTTTCTTCCTTATCGAATAAATAGGTAGCCAGTACCTTGGCCAATTCTGTTTTACCGACACCCGTTGGTCCGAGGAAAATAAATGAACCGATGGGTTTCTTAGGATCCTTCAACCCCACACGTGTCCGCTGGATTGCCTTGGTTAGTTTTTTAATCGCTTCTTCCTGACCGATTACCTTATCGCTCAATTCCTTCTGCATGCCCAGAAGCTTATTGCTTTCTTTTTGCGCAATACGGTTGGTAGGAATACCAGTCATCATAGCAATTACATCAGCGACATTTTCTTCATCGACCGAGTACCGCTTGTTTTTGGTTTCTTCTTCCCAATCTACTTTGGCTGCCTCCAGCTGCTCAAGTAATTTCTTCTCTTTGTCCCTCAGGCGAGCTGCTTCTTCGTACTTCTGGCTCTTAACTACCTGATTCTTTTCTTCCTTAATATCTTCAATCGCCGCTTCCAGCTTGATGATATTATCCGGGACATGGATATTGTTAATATGAACCCTTGCACCGGCTTCATCCAGTACATCAATTGCCTTATCCGGAAGGTACCGGTCGCTGATATAGCGGTCAGATAATTTGACACAAGCATGAATTGCCTCTTCTGTGTAGTTCACATGATGGTGCTCTTCATACTTCTCTTTGATATTATCCAGTATTTGTATGGTTTCCTCCGGCGTGGTGGCATCCACCATAACCATTTGGAAACGACGGGCTAGTGCGCCGTCTTTTTCGATGTATTGACGATATTCATCCAGGGTAGTGGCGCCAATACATTGAATTTCACCCCGCGCTAAGGCTGGTTTGAACATATTCGATGCATCAAGAGATCCTGAAGCACCGCCAGCGCCAACGATTGTATGAAGTTCGTCGATGAAAAGGATCACCTCGGGAGATTTTTCCAATTCATTCATTACTGCCTTCATGCGCTCTTCAAACTGACCGCGGTATTTTGTTCCGGCTACCAGCGAAGCAAGGTCAAGGGTAACCACGCGTTTTCCGAAGAGTACGCGTGATACTTTCTTCTGCACAATGCGCAAGGCAAGGCCTTCCGCGATGGCTGTTTTACCTACACCGGGTTCGCCGATCAGGATAGGGTTGTTTTTCTTCCGGCGGCTCAGGATCTGGGCAACGCGCTCAATTTCTTTTTCGCGCCCCACAATGGGATCCATTTTATCGTCTTCGGCCAGCTTGGTAAGGTCCCGTCCGAAATTATCGAGGACAGGGGTACGCGATTTCTCGTTCCCTTTTTTCTCCTTGCCACCACCGGCAGATCCGCCGAATATCTTCGAACTGTCATCATCCGGATCGTCGGTATCCGAAGATGCCATTGGGTTTTCCGTTTGATACTCGAGTAATTCTTTAATGACATCGTAATTGACATCAAATTTTTCAAGAATCTGAGTAGCTATATTATCTTCATCCCGGAGAATAGAAAGTAATAAGTGCTCCGTTCCGATCAATTGACTTTTGAAAATCTTTGCTTCCAGATAGGTAATCTTAAGGACCTTTTCTGACTGTCTGGTCAGCGGAATATTTGCGAGATTTTTGACATCGTGAGAAGCAGTACCCTTGGATACCTTCTCTACTGCTGCACGGAGTTCCTCGAGAGAAATTCCAATCTTTTTCAGCAAGCTTACTGCTACGCCTTCACCTTCCCGAATCATACCTAACAAAAGGTGTTCGGTGCCAATGTAGTCATGCCCAAGCCTCAACGCCTCTTCCCGACTGAGGGAGATAACCTCTTTAACTCTATTTGAAAATTTTGCTTCCATAGTTGAGCAATCTAGTAAAAATGACTTATGTAAATGTATGATATATGGTAAAGAATTACCATACAACATACCATTAATTAGAATAAAAACATTACCTGAGATTTAAATGTTCAGGATACGTCCGATTCATTTAGTATTCGGCGTGCTTCGGGCCCCTGGCAAAATATCAGGTCTATAATACTGAGATTTGGTACAAATTTTTTGCCAAACACCTGAATATACGGAACCGGTCTGTAAAATGAGTTGTCTTCAAAGGATTTTTTAGGATGAATGACCGATCTGAGGTCTGTTAGCCCGGTTTCGTTCTCTTTTTGATAGGAGGTGGAATAGGTGATTTTAAGGTGATTGAATGAAAGTAAACGCAGACATAATGTCAGCATTCGCTCATTAAAGTCCCATAAATATTTCTCCTGCTTTTCAAACGCTATTTTGAATTCAGGGCTAAAAAACTCGAAAAAAGGGGCATTTCCATACGCCGAAGCAATTGATTTCCAATGAATTGCCTGCCAGTTTTGCCGATTATCAATTTGCAGCTCGCGAATGGGTGTATTGCTCCGTCCTTTAATCACCGGAATGTTGAGCATTAAGGGACCGTTGGCCCCCAGGATATAGCAACGGTTACGGTAGGTTTGCTTGATAAAGTGCTCATGAGCTTCCAGTTGGATGCTCTCCTCGTTTAAAATACGACAGAAAAATTCCAGACTCGGAAGGTACTGCAATTCAATAAGTACCATCAGGCGAATTCACGAATGTCCCCCAGTCCTTCGCGCAGGACAACGTACTGATCACCCGTACAATCTACCACGGTTGAGGGTATATTTCCGCCAAACCCCCCGTCGATTACAATATCTACCTGGTGCTTAAATGATTCATAAATAACCTCCGGATCTGTCATATATTCGATGACTTTGTCATCGTCTTTCAATGAAGTAGTCACCAGCGGGTTTCCTAAAGATTTCACGATCATGCGCGGTATCTGATGGTCAGGGATTCTGATCCCTACCGTCTTTTTCGTGATGTCCAGGATTTTTGGCACGTTACTGTTGGATTCAAGAATAAAAGTAAACGGACCGGGTAGCGTCTTTTTAAGGAGTTTGAAATCAGGCGTATCAAGGCGCTTAACATAGTGAGAGATATCACTCAGGTCATAACAGATAAATGACAGGTTCATATCCTTTGGGCGCAGGCCTTTCAGGCGACATACCCGTTCGACTGCTTTCCGGTTAAACAAATCGCATCCAACCCCATAGATCGTGTCGGTGGGATAAATGACTAGTCCGCCGTTACGAAGAACTTCCGCTACCTGGTCAATTTTCTTCAATTCCGGGTTATTCGGGTAAATTTTTAATAATTGTGCAGCCATATCAATCGTATTTAGGAATAACTAATTTACGGGTTATTCTTGAGATCTGAATTTATCACCAGGGGAATTCTGTTATAAAGATGACAGCGATAAACGCCTTATTCACTAGATTTGTGATCTATGACGAAGAAGAAAATAATCGTGCTGATCATGCTGTTGATGACGATTCTGTTGTCATCATTTGCCTTTTACGGATGGCAGGTACTTTATTCTCCCAACTTTTTGGTAGATGAAGAGGACCGCTATTTCATGATACAGCGAGGAGATACATTTAAGAATGTTCAGGATAATTTATACGATGGGCATTATGTCAATGACCTGGTGTCGTTTAGTTTTCTGTCCAAGTTAATGAATTATGACACCCAGGTAAAAGCGGGCCGTTACCTGCTGGAGAAGGATATGACCAACCTGGAGGCGATCCGGTTACTGCGGTCAGGAAAACAGGCGCCGGTGAATATCACCTTCAACAACATCCGGCTCACTCAGGAGATAGCCCCGAAGATCACACAGAATATCCTGCTGACGCCCGACGAATTCAACGCTGCGTTGACCGAATACCTGGCCAACAATGACGAAGGATGGGACAAGGAGAATATCATCGGCATGTTTATTCCGAATACCTACGAAGTCTATTTTGATGTCAGCGGGGAGGACCTTATTCTCCGGATGAACCGCGAATACCATAATTTCTGGAATGAGGAACGGCTGGCGGCGGCAGACTCCATCGGCCTGACGCCACGTGAAGTATCGGTACTGGCCTCCATTGTGCAGGCGGAAAGTGTGAAGGCGGATGAAGGTCCCCGCATTGCCGGCTTGTATATGAACCGTCTTAATCGTGGGATTGCCCTGCAGGCGGATCCAACCCTGGTATACGCCGCGGGCGATTTTACCATCAAGCGTGTGCTGAATGTTCATAAGGAAATTGATTCTCCCTACAATACCTACAAAAATGCCGGTCTGCCTCCCGGGCCGATCA
>CAYGOW010000136.1:0-8744 GCA_964351425.1 uncultured Roseivirgaceae bacterium | reverse complement strand
GTATTCTCGTCAATCAGCTTTTCAAAGTCCTCGGCCTTATCGCTATCTGCAAATCGGGCTTCAACCCCAAGGCGCTTGAAAGCTACCTTAAACTGATTGTAGGTTCCGCCGTACAGGAAGGAAGTACTTACCAGGTTATCCCCAACCGTGAGAATATTGTTAAGGGCAATGAATTGTGCCGCTTGTCCGGATCCTACTGCCAGAGCGGCAACTCCACCCTCCAGGGCGGCAATGCGTTTCTCAAATACATCATTGGTAGGATTCATGATGCGCGTGTAGATGTTGCCAAATTCTTTAAGGGCAAAGAGATTGGCACCATGTTCGGCGTTCTTGAAAGTATATGAAGTGGTTTGATAAATGGGTACGGCTCGGGAACGCGAAGTTTCATCGATTTCCTGGCCGGCATGTAATTGTAATGTTTCGAATTTTAATGAATCAGACATAATTTTTTTGGTTTAGTAGGAAGTAATAATGTGATAAAATGGAGTAAAGCAGTCCGGGTTCCAATCATGGAACCTACTGGATACTACAGAGGAATGCTGCTGGTTAGCAACAACAACAAACACGCATCATGCATCGGGATGCAGACGGGGTTGTAAACTGAAAATAATTGGAATAAATCATTTGTTTCAATTTATATTCTCCCGGTTTGTCGCCTTGACAAACATTCTTGGGATCAGGACTTAGCACCGGGTCCGCATTGTGCGAAGGGTTGCTAGCGCTTCAAAGAGCCTGTCTCTCCACGCTTCTTTATAAATCGAGAATCTCAGTGATGAGAAACACGAATTGAGTATACAAACGTATATATCCCATCTTAGGTTTCCAAATATTTTAATCAATTCATGACATTATTCATGATATTTGGTATGTAAGAATTACCTGATTAATAGGTGAAATTCATTACCTTAACGGTAGAATCAGGTTGATTGTAATCCACTTGGATGTAAAGGGATTCACGGAAATGGGTTTCCCGGATCAATTTGTAAATTTTGTTTACGTGTAAATATCAAACCAGTGAAGAAGTACCAATTAATTGCATTTTTTGCCTTGCTGACATTCGGATGTTATCCGGGTGGACCAGAGTTTGTTGAAGAGTTGGATGCGGTGTACACCAATTATGATCCTTCATTCAATTTTAATACGACGTATACGTATTCCTTGCCGCCTGGTGTTCTGGATATCACGAGCCAGTCATTTTTAGGTAGCCCTGAGTACATTGACGACAAGTTTGGTGATGCCATTCTGGATGATATACGGGCCAATTTGAGTGATTTAGGATGGACAGAGGTCAATGAAAACCAGGATCCGGATCTCATTATTCTTGCCTCTGCCTTCCAGAACACCACCTATTTCTACTACGATTGGGGCTGGTGGGGAGGTTACTATCCAGGCTATTCTCCCGGATGGGGATGGGGATATCCCGGGTATTTCCCCGGCTATGTGTCTGGCTATACTACCGGAACAGTATTACTTCAGATGACAGATCCTACGGCGATTGAAGGCAATGAGGTGCCTGTAGTCTGGACATGTGCCATTAACGGTTTATTGCAGGGATCCGATTCGTATATCATATCGCGGATTGAAAATAATATCGATCAGGCCTTTACACATTCTCCTTTTTAATTGATGATTACGATGAAACAAATAAAATATACAATCTGGACGATACTTTTGATAGCTGGCGTAAGTGCCGGAGCCCTGGCACAAGGCGGATATTCAACCCTTAGTTATACACTTGGTTTTCCGATGAGTGATATGAAAGACTTCACGGAAAATGTGAGTGGGCGAGGGGTGGCCTTTGATTACAATTACCTGGTAAACGACAATATTAGTGTTGGTCTTGGTGTGGGTTGGCAAACCTTTCGGGATGATCTGGGGTATCAAACGCTTGTGGACGGTTCAGCAAGTTTGTCTGGCTACCAGTATCACTATGTAAATAGCTTTCCCATTCATGTTACAGGTACTTATTTTCTTTCAACCGATGGACTGACACCCTATTTTGGTCTGGGTGTAGGTACGATTTACAACATGACGGATACCGATATCGGAATATTCCGTTTTGAAGATAATGTATGGCATTTCAGCCTGCGACCCGAAGTAGGAGTTCAGTTTGATGTAAATTACCGCACGGGTTTCCGCTTGTCTGCAAGGTATAATTATGCTTTTGAGGCAGGTGACATAGGCAGTTTCTCCTATTTTGCCCTGGGAGCAGGAATAGTTTGGATGTACTAATAATTTGATATAAAAATGATAACTCAAGTAAAAAGAATTTTAGGTGTATTAGGCGTTGCCCTGATACCTTTCCTTCTGATAAATTGTGGCACCGCTACAAATATTACAGGGACATGGTCCAATCCTGAAGCTACACTGAGTGGATATGATGCCATTCTTGTGACGGCGTTAACGCCCAATGTGGTGGCCAGGCGAGCTGTTGAGAGCAGCGTGGTAAAGGAACTTCAGGCTAAAGGTGTGAATGCAAAGTCAAGCATCGAAGTGTTTCCACCTAATTTCATGAATAACAAACCAACCAAGGAAGAAGTACTTGCCAAGGTTCGCGAGGAAAAAATGAAAGGTGTATTGACCATTGCCTTACTTGACACCCAGGAGGATACGCGGTATGTTCCGGGTACTACTGCCTATGCGCCTTATCCACGCTACGGGTACTACGGTTCTTTCGGCGGATATTACGGGGCTTACTATGGCCGGGTATATGATCCCGGGTATTATACAACCAGTCGTACCTATTTTCTGGAGAATAATCTCTACGATACGGATTCCGAAGACCTTGTTTGGTCTGCTCAATCCAAGAGCTATGATCCTTCCAATGTTGATGCTGCATCTAAGTCACTGGCTAAGGCGCTTGTCTATGAAATGGATAAGGAAGGGATACTAAAGTAGACCCACTTGAAACGGCTGTTTTTCCTGGTTGCGATCTTACTCATAGGTATCAGCGCTTGCTATGCCCAACAGGGAACAATTCGTTTGCTGACTTTTGGAGGGTATACATTTGAGGATAAGGTAGACTTCAGCAATGGGTATGGCCAGGTATCGGACGGGTTCCAGTGGGGAGCCGGCCTTGAAATTGGCCTGACCGACATCAATTTTGTTGAAGTGTATTATCAACGTCTTGATACCAGGGGATTCGCCGTGCCACGTTTTGGTGATGTGCTTGAGGCGGATATTGGAATTAATTATATCATGATCGGAGGTACACGTTATGCTCCGTTTAGTGATGTCGTGAGTGGTTTCGGATCCCTCGATGTTGGCGCAGCTGTCATAACGGCCAAGGACCGTCCGGATCAATCCAACCTGACCAAATTCGCCTGGGGGGTGCGTGCAGGCGTACAGGTTTCGCCGGGTGACCGCGCGAGTATACGTTTCCATGCTCAATTATTATCCCCAATTCAGGCGGCCGGAGGTGGATTTTATTTTGGCACGGGTGGATCAGGCATCGGCGTAGCGACGTATTCCAGTATCTATCAGTTTAACCTCGGGGGAAGCCTTATTGTAAAAATTAACTAGCCATGAAAGAGAAACTCAGATCCGTTGTAATCAGTATGCTCTTACTCCTCGCGGTTCCGGCCGCAAGCTACGGTCAGGCCATGTGGCTTGTTATTATTTTTGGAGACAAAGCAGCTACGGAGAACTTTCATTTTAATATCGAAGGCGGACTTGTATTATCCGATATTAGCAACCTGAATGGGAAGACCTTTCTCGGGGCTACCTTCGGGATGGGTAATTTTATACGGATTAATGATCGCTGGGCATTTGTTCCGGAATTTAAACCCCTGGCCTTAAGGGGAGAAAAAGGAATTGAGCGATTTATTGAAATCCCCCCGGAATTGGAAGATGCGGAGTCGTTTGAATCAAAAATTGTCCTGAATTATATTGATATACCTCTTGTATTCCGATATGAATTATCTGAAAAATTCTTCGTTGCCTCCGGACCACAATTCAGTATGCGTACTTCCGCTAAACTTGTAACCAATGCTGTGCTTTCTGGCGGTACAACGGAGGTGGAAATTAAGAATGACCTGCGTGACGAAACTGAATGGTACGACATTAGCTGGCCCGTTGAACTCGGGGCGCATTTTGGCAAGGATAAACCCAATGGAGGGATGGATATTAAAGTACGATGGACCCCCGGGTTTGTCGATATCGCCCGGGAGCCCATCATTGGAAGTAAATTACGCACGAACACCTTTCAATTTCTCGTATCCTTCCCATTTCTGAAAAAGGAGAAACCAGAAATCGAATAAAGTCGTTTCGCATTTAAGGTATTCTTAGGAGGAAGCGGATGTATATTCCTTCTGCATTTCTTATTTTTTGAACATCTTCTCATAGTATTCATCCGCCATTCTGGCTGATTCAAAATACTTCAGCACATCCGTCATGCTCGCAGATACCATTTTGTCCCATTGATCAGGTGTATCATAGTACATGGGAATTATCTCATTCTCAAGGATATCTAACATGTTTTCCCGGTCATCATAATCCTGTTCGTGAATAGGTTTGTTGGCATCCGCCAGGGGAATGAGGAAGGAATTTTTCTTATGCTCACCAAATTCCAGCATCCATCCGTCCTGGGTAGAGAAATTAACGGATCCGTTCATCGCAGCGGTCATTCCGCTGGTGCCGCTCGCCTCCCTGGGGACCCTCGGGTTATTTAGCCAGACATCAGAGCCCATTTTGCATAATTTGGAAAGGAGTAATTCATAACCCACCAGGGTGGTACTGTTCTTGAAACGCTTGTTCAGATGCACCAAGTTATTAAATACACCTACCGCACCATAATCCTGTGGGTATGGCTTTCCCGCCCAAATGATTTGAACCGGCCGTTCCTTGTTGGTAATAATCCGGTGAAATCGTTCTTCATTTTCTGTGATCAGGTCGGCCCGTTTATAGGCAGCGAATCGTCGGGCCCATACAATCGTCAATGCCTCGCGATCAAATAGTTTTCCTGCCTGGTCAGCCACCACTTCGAACAAACGCTTTTTCATGGCATGTTTTCGTACCCGTAAAGCTTCCATATCCTGCTCTTCAAGGGCAGCATATAGTTTTTTATCCGCCCAGTAAGCCCGGTTCTGACTATTGGTAATGTGGATAATCGGACAGGTTTTTTTGAAGCCCTTCCACATTTCGCGTGAAACTTCCCCGTGCTTTTTAGATACGGCATTCGCGCGTTTGGCCAGTCGCAAGGCAGTAAGCGAATGACTAAATACATGTCCGGTGGTCTGACTGAAGGTGCGGGCATCAGATTCACTCAACCCGTTGAAAAATCCCATTTTATGCAGGAGAGAAAATTCGTGCTCCTCATTACCCGCTTTTTCCGGTGTATGTGTAGTGAATACCAGCCGTTTTTTAACTTCTGCAGGCTTTTTATCGAACTTATCATAAAGGTAGAAGGCGGCCGATAGCGCATGGGCCTCATTCATGTGGTAGATGTCGGGCACCCAGTCAAGATTCTCCAGCAAACGGGCTCCTCCCTGTCCCAGCAGTATGTACTGGGCAATGCGCGTAGCGGCATTCGAATCGTATAATCGATGGGATATGGTTTGTGCCAGGTAATCATTCTCCGGCAAATCAGTGCTCAACAGGAAGATTGGAGCAGAATTAAATACTTCCGGGGGCAAGTAGTAGGCCTTTACCTTGACCGGGTGATGATTGATGATGATATCAAAGGTAATGCCCGTATCCACGAGAAAACTGTAAAGCTTTTCCTGGAAAAGGACATCCATGGATTTGTCACCACGCCTTACCTGATCGTAATACCCGTATTTCCAGAGGATTCCGATACCTACGAGGTTTTGGTTTAGCTCATACGCACTTCGCATATGACTACCGGCAAGGAAGCCGAGACCGCCACTGTAAATTTTTAAGGGTTGATCGATCGCGAACTCCATGCTGAAGTAGGCGACTTTCTTTTGATATTTTTTTGCCGGGGTAAAGGGCAAACTATATGGTATGGTAAATGAGTTCATATGAATAGATTAAGCCGCAAGTATAGTGCATTGTAAACCAATGTGATCGGCTGATGTAAGTTTTTTGTATGCATTTATTTTCGGAATCGTTTACGAAATAAGGGATTGCAGCGTTCGGACAAGATATTCTCCGATATACGAGTTTGATTTATACTGAATCAACAGCTTTTGGTTAACCTCAAGTTCGATCCCGATATATTGGTTGCCGGAGAAGATTCGCCGTAAAAAGGTAGTCAATCCATCGGCCTTTCCTAAATAGGGGTAATTTCGGCGGACACGTATTGATGGATCTTCAGATTCAAGGACTTGTTTCCATTTAGCACAGAAATTTTTTTCATGAGACCTTGATGGGTCATACAGAAGTCCAATGTCGGCTTGTCTGATAATACCGTTTAATTCAGGGGTGTATGAGTGAACAGAAATATGGAGGACGTGTCTTCCGGAGCTGGTATGTGTCCGGATCATTTCAGTAAGCTGATTCCGATACGGGAAGTAGTACCTTGTCAGAATCTCTTCTTTCTCAATTTTTGAGCACGGTTTGGTGAATTCGCTAAACAGGTTTGGATGATGAGGACTTCTGTTCAGTTCGACCAGCAAGCGGCTCGTCTGCGAAGAAAGGTGCTGGGAAGGTATATGGGTATAAAATAAGTTGAAAAGTTCCTTTGCCCCCGGGTCATACCCGCGGTGTGAGTTTAGCGCCTCTTTTCCCTGATGGAACAGGTGCTTCCAGCCCTCCGGAATTTCATTCCCGGCATGTTCGCATGAAAATATAATGGCGCGTTTCATTTAAACTGGGCTCCGGAACCAAGGCAGTCGGCAAGCTTTCGGTATACATTGAGCAGGTCTTCATGGGTAAACCCATCAGGCAAATGATTCTTTATCCGGGTAGAAAGTGTGCCGTTTTTAAGGATAAAGTCAATTTGATCCTTAAAGTGAAGTGTCTGTGAAGAGGCAAAATATTGCCAACACTCACCTGCGGTACAGTTTGTCTGCAGACCAAATAAATCAAGGTATTCCGGATCAGTAAGGATGCTGTTTTCCCCATGACGGATGGTATCGAGAAAAAGTGGCCGTAGCCGGTCTTCGTGCCAATCCCTGAGATAGGCATATTCCGGAGCACTGAATTTCCGTATGGCAGCAACGACCAACTCGAGAATGGCCATATCGGACACCGGAGATTCCTGGACGTCAATAATGCGTATTTCAACAGCGCCCCGGTCAAATCGTGCGATAGCACCCCGTGAGTTCAGAAAATATTTATTCAATATTCCATCCTGGTCAAAAGGCCGGATGTCATTTTGGATGACCTGGAAGATTTTTGCGTGATAATCGGCTTCAGTAAATACCCGTTCCGGGATGACACCTCCACAGATGGAAGGAATTTTCTCTTGATTTTTACGGTAGTATTCCAGGCGAGTATCCAGGAAATCCGTTATTTGACCGTCCAGAATCGGGGAACTCGCACTCAGTGCAGGAATAATAGGGAGTACTACCCGGATGGCCGCATGAAGACGTCCGAATTCCTCATCATTCTTGAATGGCAGATTGATATGGGTGCTTTGCACATTGGACCAACCATGGCCCCTGCAGTCAAAAATTCGGTTATAAAGGGAATATATTTCATTGTTTTCATGAGGCCAAAGCATCGTTTCGCTGAACGGGTCCATGAATGGGTGAGAAGCCGTGGGCAATAACATGGCATTAAGTGGCTCCAGTCGCTTGTTGATCTCCTTTATATTCTCCGTGAAGAGTTTCGGAAGGTCTATCAGCGAGTTAGCCGGCCCATTTGTTTTTAGTTCCAATACGTGATTGACCAGTTCATTCGACCAGGCGATCGGACCACGCTCGATGTCCGACACATAATCTCCGGCTACTGAATAGATCAATTCATCCGCAATAGGCCGAATCTTCAAGGTGTCTTTATCTACGATCATGTACTCGAGTTCGACCCCAAATGCTTCAAATAATTGCAGCCTTTTCATGAATTCTCGATTCGGTTAATAAATGATTGAAGGATCATTTCGTATAGCTTGTCTTTCAGAATCTTATCCTCATAGCCATGATCGATACTTGGATTGTCATTGACCTCGATGACATACACTTGTCCGTTTGACTCTTTAATATCGACGCCATATAATCCATCGCCAATCAAATTCGCCGAGCGAATGGCGGCAGTAAGGACTTTCTCTGGCACCATTTCAATGGGAAGCGTTTCCACATTGCCGCTCTGGTCCTCTTCTTCGCCTTTCCAATTATAAATTTGCCAGTGTCCTTTGGCCATATAATATTTACAGGCATACAACGGCTGTTTATTCAGCACACCAATGCGCCAGTCAAAATCGGTCGGCAGGTATTTCTGACCGATTACCAGGTCAGAAGAGCTTAACAATTCGTCAAGTGTCTTTTGAAGTTCTTCCGGACTGGTCACTTTCACCACGCCCTGCGAAAAGGCGCTGTCTGGTTTTTTCAGAACACAAGGCAAACCCAATTCATCGAGTACCCGATCACGGTTCTGTTTGTGAATGATCAGCGTCGGAGGGATCGGTATTCTCGCCTTCTGGAGAATTTCAGCCAGGTATACCTTATTCGTGCACCGCATGATCGATTCCGGGTCATCCATGACCACCATGCCTTCTGCTTTAGCACGCCGTGCAAACCGGTAGGTATGATGATTAACAGATGTTGTTTCCCGGATAAACAGGGCGTCATATTCCGGAATCCGGCTGAAATCGTCTTTGGTGATCATATCCACATAGATATCCA
>CAYGOW010000135.1:653-8782 GCA_964351425.1 uncultured Roseivirgaceae bacterium | reverse complement strand
GGAAGAGGTTGTTGAAGAAGTGACCGATCCTGAGTCCCTGGAACGCATGCAGGCGGAACGGGAAGAAATGATCAGCACCCAGCTCAAGACGGCTGAAAAGTCTAAGGAGGTGCCACCGTTGCAGGTCCTTGTTGATATGGTTCCGGAGAATATTGTGCTCTCAATATCCGACAATGGCTTAATGTTACAGGTGATCTTCTTCGCTATCTTTTTTGGGGTCACCCTGATCATGGTGCCGAAAAAGCATAGCAAACCTGTTACGAAATTTGTAAACGGCATCAACGAAGTCTTCTTGAAAATGGTTGACCTGGTCATGAAGGCTGCGCCGTTTTTTGTTTTTGCCTTGCTGGCCGGGGTTATTGCGAAAATGGCTGATACACCCGCCCAGGTCTTCGAGATATTTAAAAGCCTGGGCTCTTACTCAATAACCGTCATTATCGGGCTTCTATTCATGATCTTCATCTTTTATCCCGTAATCATTACCAGCTTTGTTAAAAAGATCAGCTACAAAAAGTTCTTTCAGAGCATCAGCCCTGCCCAGTTCCTGGCCTTTTCAACCAGCTCGAGTGCCGCCACCCTGCCTGTAACCATGGAATGTGTGGAAGAAAACCTGGGGGTTTCTAAAAATGTAACCAGCTTCGTATTGCCGATCGGTGCGACAGTAAATATGGATGGTACAAGTCTGTATCAGGCTATTGCCGTCATCTTTCTGGCACAATTGCACCTGGTTGACTTAACGCTTGGTCAGCAATTAACCATCGTATTGACAGCTACCCTTGCCTCCATTGGATCGGCTGCCGTCCCCAGTGCCGGCCTGGTAATGTTAATTATCGTATTGCAGTCGGTCGGACTTAATCCTGCATGGATTGCCATCATATTTCCCGTAGACCGGATTCTGGATATGATCAGAACGGTAGTCAATGTGACAGGAGATGCCACTGTATCTACTCTTATCGCCAAATCAGAGAATGAGTTAACAAACTCATAATAATCGGGAACGAATTCGTCCGGTGATTGTTTCTTTTGGTAAATTTGCAACATGGAAACGAAAGATCAGACAAACAAGCGCGTAGTAAACCTCTATATGGAGGCCAATCCAAATCCGCAGTCACTAAAGTTTGTGGCGAATTTCATGCTTTTGCCCGATGGCGTGAGTTATGATTTCCCGGACAAAGAAGCTGCAGAAAAATCTGTGCTCGCTTCCAAATTATTTGATTTTCCCTACGTAGACCGTGTTTTCTTCATGGGCAACTTCGTGACCATCACCAAAAAGGCAGATGTCCTTTGGGAAGAAATCCAAAATCCACTGAAGGAGGTTATAAAAACCTATCTCGAAAGCGGTCAGCCCTTATTGAATGAAGAGCCTGTTCAGGAGCTTTATGACGAAAGTGATTCTGAAATTGTAAAAAAAATCAAAGGGATTCTGGATGAATATATCCGGCCTGCCGTTGAAATGGATGGCGGCGCCATTGCCTTCCATAGTTATGAGTCTGGCAAAGTCAAAGTTTTGCTGCAAGGTTCTTGTTCCGGTTGCCCCTCTTCAACAGTGACCCTCAAAGCAGGGATCGAAAACCTCTTGAAACGAATGCTCCCTGAAATTGAGACGGTGGAAGCTGAGGGCGCCTGATTTCGTGCAATTTTCACGATAAAATGACATCCGTATAGTATTGGCACAAAACGCATAATGCCGGATTGTTTCCTAGAAGCACCGATGGTATATTGACGTTGATTTTTTAAATACATCGTGCTAAATACATTTTTTGATGTCAACTAACCGTACAATTAAGGAAGAGGAAATTAATCCTTTTCACGAAAAGGTATACGAGTCGGCCGACAAACTCGCTCACTATTTTATCCTTGGATATTTTTTGTTTGGGTTTGTAATTGCCCCTATTCATGATAGCTGGTGGCTCGCCTCAATAATGGGCGGTATTTCCCTTGGCGCTTACTTTGCCACAAAATACCTGGTGCAAAGCAAAACTATTTTTCACCTCGTCATATCACTGATTTTTTGGAACTTTCCTCTACAATTTCTGTTACAGATGCACGGAAGCTACATTATGATGTTCTTCTATTTTGTCAGTCTGACAGTATTGCTCTATTATGAAAGCCGGTGGATTCTGGCACCGACCATTTCCTATGCTTTCTTTTCATTTATATTCCTGTTCTTCCTGAAGGAAGATGTGATGGCCCTGGGTATTAACCTGGAACAAATGGAGTCCCTTGGGTTAGGTTCGGCACTACACCTGGGAATCATGACCCTGTATGCGGCGCTTTGCCTGCTGTGGGCCAAGATACAACGCAATCAAACCCGGGAATCTGCCATCAGCTACATACAGATGGACGAACAAATTGGTTTGATGGATGTAAATATTCAGTTTGCCAATAACATCTCTCAGGGTAATCTGACTGCGGATTACCCAAATGATAATCCGGATAAACTGGGTCAGTCCCTGCTTGAAATGCAAGCCAGTCTCAGGGAGGCATCCGAACGGGAGAAACGCGAGAAATTTGTCAACGTGGGTCTTGCTTCGGTAAGTGAAATTCTCCGAAACTATGTTGAGGACCTGGACCAGCTCAGTGATAAAGTAATTGAAAAGCTGGTGAGTTATATGAAAGCCAATCAGGGTGGCCTGTTCAATATGGAAGAAGATACGGATGGCAAATCTGTCATTTCATTGAAAGCCTGTCGTGCCTACGACCGTAAAAAGTTTATGGATAAAAAAATAGGTCTCGGGGAAGGGCTGATCGGGCAAATCGCTCTGGAAAAAGAGACCCTGGTCATGACGGAAATCCCTGAAGGCTATCTGAGTATAACTTCCGGACTGGGAATTGCAAGTCCGACTAGTCTCATTATTGTCCCGTTAAAATCCAATGAAGAAGTTGTAGGGTTAATCGAAATGGCTTCCTTCAAGGAATTTAATCCAACGGATGTCGAATTCCTGGAGAAAGTTGGTGAAAGTATCGCTTCAACCATATTGTCAGCCAAAACGAACCAGCAAACCAAGGAGTTGCTGGAAGGATCACGGCAGATGACAGAAGAATTGCATGCCCAGGAAGAGGAGATGCGTCAGAATATGGAAGAAATGCAAGCCACGCAGGAAGAAATGGCTCGCACGCAAAAAGAACTTTCTGAAAAAGAAGCGAATCTGAAAGCATTAATTAATAATACCGACGACAGCATCATAACCATCGACAGAAACTACACAATTCTTGTCATGAATGATGTGGTGAAGCGCCGCTATAAAGGCACGCAGTTTGAAAACATGGGCGAAGGCTCAAACGCCCTGGATATGCTGGGTAGTGTCGCGGAGGAATGGAAAGGGTATTATGATCAGGTCATGGAAGACGGCGATCGTCTAAATTTTGTTTTGGAATCATCCGTCGAAGGCGAACAGATGTGGCGGGAATACTACTTGAACCCGATTCGGACAGACAATGGTCATATCATCGGATGTTCCGTATTCTCCCGTGACATTTCAGAAAAAGTGAAAGCAGAGCAAGCACTTTCCCATGAGAAGACCTTATTCCAGGCACTGCTCGATTTCATACCTGACCATCTGTATTACAAAGATTTATCCAGCAAGTTCCTGAAAGTTTCAAAATCCATGTTGGGAGCATTTGAGGCAAAAAGTGAAGAAGAACTCATTGGTAAATCCGACTTTGACTTTTTCGATAAGGAACACGCACAGGTTGCTTATGACAATGAGCAGAAAATAATGAAATCCGGTGATGCCATGGTCGGAAATATTGAGCGTGAAATACACAAAGATGGATCCGAGACGTGGGCAGAAACTACCAAGATGCCATTGTATGATCAGGATGGTGAGGTGATGGGTACCATCGGGATCACCAAAAATATTACGCATTCCAAAACGATGGAAAAGGAAGCGATTTATAAAAGTGATATTCTTCGTTCGATGGTTGATAATACCCCGGATGCGATTTTCACATTCGATCCAAATTATTGTATTGTCATTGCCAATGAATTGATCAAGGATCATTTTAAGAAAGCTGGAATCAGCCATGAACCCGGCACCAAATTGCCCGCCTCCAATGGCTGGAAAGGGTATTACGACCGGGCCCTCAAAGGAGAACGATTTGAAGTGATCGAGGAGGGATCATTCTCCGGGGTGAAGAAGACGTATAAATACATCATCGGACCCGTCAGGGATGAGTTTGACAAGATCATCGGAGGTACGGTTATCTCCCGCGAAGTGGAAGCGGAGTTAAGTAGTGCCTCCCCGGCGCCTGCCGGAAAAAAGGGCAAGTAATCAATTAGCCGGCTTTTGCCGGCTTTTTTTTTGCTGTATCCTTTGCCGATACGTTGACAGGTATACACCCGCGATGATCAGTGCTAACCCAATATAATGTCCGGTTAAGAGTTCTTCTCCATCCAGCAGACCCCAGAATACAGCCACAATGGGAATCAGGTAGGTCACTGAACTCGTAAAAACTGGTGAGGTAATTTTAACCAGCTGATTAAACAGAATGAGTGCGATAGCCGTACCGACAATGCCAAGAGTCGCCACCGCCAGCAGAGACATGCTGGCGTCCGGACTTCCCACATGATCCAGGAAAGGGGTAAATACCAACAGATAAACAAGGGCAGCAGGACCAACCAAAAGAAGTGAAATACTGGTGATCGCCCTGCTGGTCAAATCCTGAATGCGAAACTTAATAATATTCAGGTTAGCTCCATAAAATATCGTAGCACACACCACAAACAATGCATACCAGTTTATTCCTGACCACCCGGAGTCGCTGCCTGAAAGAATTAGCACCATACAGCCCGCAAAACCAATAAAAATGCCAGTGAGTGTTCGTGGTGTTGTCTTCTGTGAAAAAAAAGACATCCCAATAATCAGGGTAAACAAGGGAGTCAGAGCATTTAGTATTCCGGCAATCGAACTTGGGATCCGGGTTTGAGCGGTGGCAAACAGAAATGACGGGATAAGGCTTCCAAAGAAACCAATGATCAAAAGCAGATGCCACTGTCTGCGCTGGATCTGCCGGATTCTGGGTAAACTTACAGGCAGCAGAAACAGAGAGGCAAATACGATGCGCATGGCACCGACTTCACCCGCTGAAAATGAGTTTAATCCTATCTTGATCAAGATGAAGGAGCTTCCCCAAATAAGCGCCAGAATACCCAACAAGCCCCAGGCTAAGAGTTTAGGAGAATCATCCATCTATACGGCAAGGATTACGCACTAATTTCTTCCCGGAAAACTACATCAACCTCTTCCAATATTTCTCGCACCTCTTCAGGCGTTTCTGCCGTAACGAGTCGGGTACGGTATGGCTTAAAATGGGGAATCCCACGAAAATAATTGGTATAATGACGGCGCATTTCATAAATACCCTTCCTGTCTCCCTTCCATTCTACTGAAAAATCAAGGTGTTCGCGCGCTGCAGTAACCCGCATGGTTAAGGTTGGCTCCGGAAGCATCTCACCTGTTTTGAAAAAGTGTTTTATTTCGTTGAATATCCAGGGATATCCAATGGCCGCGCGGACAATCCTAATGCCGTCAACACCATACTTATTCTTGTATTCCAATGCCTTTTGCGGAGAATCAATATCACCATTACCAATGATGGGAATATGAATATCAGGATGGTTTTTGACCTCGGCAATTTTCGTCCAGTCTGCCACCCCCTTATACATTTGCTTCCTGGTACGTCCGTGAATGGTCAATGCCTGAATTCCCACGTCCTGCAACCGCTTGGCCACCTCGACAATCTTTATAGTCTTTTCATCCCATCCCAAACGCGTCTTAACCGTCACCGGCAATTTTACTTGCTTGACAATCTCCTCGGTCATTTTCTGCATTTTAGGTAAATCCTGGAGAATACCTGCTCCAGCTCCCTTGCATGCCACTTTTTTAACCGGACATCCATAATTAATATCAATGATTTCCGGCCCGGCCTCCTCGGCAATCGAGGCAGCTTCCCGCATGCTTTCAATCTTGTCCCCGAAGATCTGTATCCCTATCGGACGTTCATAATCATATATATCGAGCTTTTCCACACTTTTATCCGCGTTACGAATCAGACCTTCCGATGAAATAAATTCTGTATACATCAGGTCGGCTCCGTGTTTCTTACACAGCGCCCGAAACGGCGGATCACTGACGTCCTCCATGGGAGCCAGTAGTAAAGGAAAATCATTAAGTTCAATATTCGCTATCCTCATAAAAGTATTGAATTACGAAAGAAAGCGTAAATTTACGGCAAAATTATGGATATATCAGATACTAAACGTCTAGGATCCGGTGGTGACGAAGCAGCTATGACTGCATTAATCGGGTTACTCGTCTGCATTCTTTCCTTTCTGATCATTGGCCCGCTCATAGGAATTTTATTTGCGATTCCCTTCATCGATGGAGATCTCCTTACCCTGGCCGATAAACTGACCAACCCGTCTGGTTATCCGGAATTTCGCTTACCCCTGTACATTATCCAGGGTGTAGCCGCTACTGTCGGCCTGATTATCACCCCCTGGTTATTCTTAATAATTCGTAAAGAACAACCCTGGAAACAGTTTCTTGCCGAGAATAAGACCACGATTGGGTATGTTCTGTCGGCCGTTGTGGTCATTTCATTTATGGGATTTAATTCCTTAATCATTGACTGGAATGCGAATATTCAATTGCCGGAATCACTCAAAGGCCTTGAAGAGTGGGCGCGTGACAAGGAAAATATGGCGGCAGAATTGACCGAATTCCTGACCACATTTGATTCCACAGGACTATTTATCCTGGCTTTCGTTGTAATTGCCATCATACCCGGTATTGGCGAAGAATTGGTATTTCGCGGAGTATTCCAGAAAAAAATCATGGATGCCGGACTTAACGGACATCTCGCTGTATGGGCAGGAGCCATCTTATTCTCCTCCATACACCTTCAATTTTTTGGATTCTTTCCTAGAATGTTTCTGGGGGCATTGTTCGGCTATCTGTATTGGTGGTCGGGCGATTTAAAAGTGGCTATGCTCGCCCATTTTGTAAATAATGCTTTTACATTGATCATGGTCTATCAGTATCAGCAGGGGCTCACCGATACGAATATTGAACAACCGGATTCCTTACCTTTGGCAACTGTAGTAATTATGAGTATCATTACTGTGGCCATTTTGTTTTATTTATACAAACGATGGACACAACAAGAAAAGCTAAATGGCAACCTGGCAGAAGGTATTTAGTACGGATAAGGAATACAAAGCAGAGATTGTAAAATCCGTCTTGTCTGAAGTTATGGATTCCGTGATCATGAATAAAAGAGACTCTTCCTATCATTTCGGCTATTTTGAAATTCATGTTCAGAAGGAAGATGTTTTGCGTGCTCTGCAAATAATAGAGAATGAAATCACCTTTCAGTAAATATAATAACCTTACCCAACGAATTATTGCCGCACTGATTGGGGTTATCATTATCGTGGCCAGCCTGCTGGCAGGACCGTGGTATTATTATGTGACCTTCGTGATTATTTGCCTGATTACCCAGCTGGAATTCTATAAGTTGGTGGGGCTGGACGGCATGATCCCACTGAAGACCTTTGGCACTTTCAATGGCCTGGCCCTTTTCACACTGACGTTTCTGGTCGAAGGGGGTATGCTGCCATCTAAGTATTATTTTCTCATGTTTCCCATCATAGCCGGTGTATATCTGATTTATTTATACCGTAAGCGCGTAACCAAACCCTTTCGGGGTATTGCCTTCACATTTCTGGGGATCATCTATGTGGCTGTTCCCTTTTCATTATTGAATGTAATTGTTTTTCATCCCGGAGAATATACCGCTGAAATTTTGCTCGGATCGCTATTCTTACTCTGGTCAAATGATACTGGCGCTTACTTTGCCGGAGTCAGGTATGGCAAGCGAAAGTTATTTGAACGTGTTTCACCTAAAAAATCCTGGGAAGGAAGTCTTGGCGGCTTCATTCTCTCACTCATTATGGCCTATGTCATTTCACGACTTACAGGGGTATTTACCCTTGGTGAATGGATAACCATGGGTGTAATTGTTTCCATCGGGGGAACGTATGGTGACCTCGTTGAATCACTTTTTAAGCGTAGTATAGAAATAAAAGACTCCGGCAGATTAATACCGGGTCACGGTGGATTTTT
>CAYGOW010000135.1:0-643 GCA_964351425.1 uncultured Roseivirgaceae bacterium | reverse complement strand
CGGTTTGACGGCCTGCTTCTTTCTGCTCCTTTTATTGCCGCTTTCCTTAAAATCTTTTGATCTGCGGAAGTATATATGTTTATATTCCATAACTTTGCAAACGATTTAAACCCCTAAAATAACCCGTATGGCGTATATCGAACCGGCCCCAATAAAAGACGAACAAAACCCTTTTGAGGCCATGATGTCCCGATTTCATATCGCATCCCAAATCCTCGGGATAGATGATGAAGTTTATAATGTACTAAAGACCCCCGTAAAACAAGTTATAGTTTCCCTTCCCATAACAATGGACGACGGATCCATCAAGGTATTTGAAGGATTCCGGGTTATTCACTCCAATATACTGGGGCCCTCTAAAGGGGGTATCCGGTTTGATCCGGGGGTCAATCTTGATGAAGTAAAAGCCCTGGCTGCCTGGATGACATGGAAATGTGCCGTAGTCGATATCCCATATGGCGGTGCCAAGGGGGGTATCAAGTGTAATCCCCGTGAAATGTCTTCGGGAGAAATCGAAAGGCTCATGCGTGCCTATACTTTGTCCATGATAGAAATATTTGGGCCCGACCGGGACATTCCGGCACCTGATATGGGTACTGGACCCCGGGAAATGGCGTGGTTAATGGATGAATTCTCCAGAACC
>CAYGOW010000134.1:565-8817 GCA_964351425.1 uncultured Roseivirgaceae bacterium | reverse complement strand
ATTATCGGAATTTTGATTTTAAACCCTATTTATTCCATACCACCGACTATGGTAAAACCTGGAATTCGCTCGTTAGCCAGGATCAGGTTTGGTCCTATGCACTCTCCTTTGCACAAGATCCGGTATCGCCCAATCTGATGTTTCTGGGGACAGACGGAGGCTTGTATGTGAGTGTGAATGGAGGCCGCCAGTGGACCCACTGGACGAAGGACTACCCAAATGTTTCCACGATGGACCTGGTAATTCACCCGAGGGAGCATGACCTGGTCATTGGCACATTCGGCAGAGCGGCCTATGTCATGGATGACATCCGTCCGCTTCGGCGCATTGCCTCCGAGGGTACGTCAGTATTGGATAAAAACCTTGTCTTATTTGATCCCCCAACGGCCTATCAGACCTTGAATCAGGAGCCTGCAGGGACAAGGTTTGGAGCAGATGCGATCTTTAACGGAGAAAACAGACCTACCGGAGGTATGATCAGCTATTACCTGAAGCTTCCGGAAAAAGAAGAACAGGCGGTCATTGAAGAAGACAAATCAAAGAAAAAGAAAAGAGGTCAAAAAGATGCCATGGAAGAAATGGCCGCGGATGCCGGGGAGACAAAGGAAATGCCCCTTGACTCGGTAAGACTTGAAATCTTTAACCAGACAGGGGACCAAATCAGGACACTCGTCTGGCCTGCGCCGGAAGAGGGAGGAATTCTGCGTACCTACTGGTCACTCGATGAGAAAGGGGCCGATAGCCCAAGTCGTAATGAGCCGAGACGCCGTGGCACTGAGCCCGGGGGCGTTGAAGTCCTGCCCGGTACCTATACATTGAAAATGACCTATGGTGATTTTAGAGACAGTACGAAGATCACCGTTGCTTTTGATCCCCGGGTGGATATTTCCGGACAGGTGTTGAAAGCTAAATACGACATGCGGAAACGCCTGGAGAATGATCAGGCACTTGCCGCAGAGGCAACCAGGCGGTTAAGGCATTCTGCCGCTATAGTGGATGACTACACGAAACGAATGAAAGAGCTTGACGGGGAAAAGTACAAGGAGGAACTGGAACTTGCAAAAGCAACCAAAGACTCGATCAGTGCCATTATGGATGTGATTGTCGGACAGGAAAGTGACCGTCAGGGAATCGTGAGCTTCCTGGAAGTACCGGTTACAAGCCGGTTACAAACTACAGGCTATTATGTAGCTTCTTCCCTGCAAGCGCCCGGTCCCACCGAACAACGATTGCTTGAGCAGGCAGAGGTGGCATTGTCGGAAGTACTTGACATGGTAAACGCATTCTATCAGGAGGAATGGCCGGCCTTCAGACAGAAAGTATCCAGCCTTGATTTGCAGGACTTCAGGGAATATGAACCCTTGCGAGTCGATCAAAACTGATGACAAATGAAAGAAGCCACTTGCTGTTGAGAGTGGCTTCTTTTTTTATACCTGCCGGGAGAATGATTTATTTTGCGGAATTCACCTGCACATTCTAACTTCGTTTTGTTATACTTGAAAGCCATGAGAAAAATTATTACGTCTTTGTTTCTTCTGATTCCTATGCTTGCGACGAGCCAGGAGATAAAGGAATTATACCGGATCCCGCTTGCAAATGCAGACGAATTGCGTGTTGGTGTGACGGTCGAATCGAGCCGAAAATCCAATGGTTCCATTTTGGGTACGGATGGCAAGGTATACGTAGAGGATGACGGAACATGGACAGGCTATGATCATGGTATTCAAGCCAGTGACAAGTTGTTTGTCATGAATAAGAAAGGGGATCTGTACATCGTCGGACGTGTGGATGATGGGTTGGGCATCTGGGCCAGCGCTGATCTGGGTCGGTCCTGGGAGAAGACCGGGACATTCTCAGATACTAAAAATAATGAGATAACTTTTTTCTCCGTCCACTGTGACAAGAAGGCCGGGGATTTATATATTCTTTATGCCACGCAGACCAATGCAGGGGAAGAATGCGTAGCAACCATTTGGATGGTTAATTCAAGCAATGAAGGTAAAAAATGGACAGAGCCATTGCGATTGAATGGAGAGGATGTTAGCTGTTCCAGGGTGACGGCGTCCATGACCTCCTTTGAGGACGGTAAATTATGGAGTATCTGGACGGATTACAATAAGTTCCTGGTAGACCGTTCCTATGACGGCAAAACCTGGTTACGCAATGACATATCGGTGCTGGCTGACTACAAGGGTGGGATGGAATATGGTGTGCCACGAATGATCATGGATAACAGTCGCAGTAAGTTACGCGGGATGATTTACATGTCCGGGGTTACGCCTACCGATTCAACCACGATCGCCTGGGTGCGAAAGTCGGGGAACCTGGGTGATTCATGGAACGGAAATGTGCCTGTGGATGCTTCCTACAGTGGGAGCCAGTATTATCCGGCGCTGTCGATTGACATGACTGTAGGGTCATTGTTTGCTGTATGGATTGGAGTCAGGGGTGACACCACCGAAGCGTATTTTGCCCATTCCCTGGATGCCGGTCAGACGTTCAAGCCTGTGGTGATGTCTGAATGGTCTACGACTGAAATACCGATGGACAAATTCGGACAACCCATTGATGTTGCCGCCTATGAGGAGAAAATACTTGTAACCTGGATTGAAATTGACGGGGAGGACCTTGTGCAAAAAACACTTTCCTATAAGCAAAAGGACCTCTTCGATCTTGGTAAAAAGTAGTAATCAATCAGCGGATTGGGTGATCATCGGCTGTGGCAGTTCCCGCAAAAATGAATGAATCTCCTTCATCCATTCATTCTCATAATCCTTTAAAAACATACCATGTCCCGCATTCGGAAAGGTGACAAGCCTTTTCGGGCCGGTGAGGTTAAAATAAATATCATTTGTTTCTTTTGGTGTTACCCTTGGATCCTGTTGGCCATAAAAAAGAAGAGTAGGGATCGAGACATTCCGGGCATAATCTGCCGGGTTGTGATCAAATCCCCAGTATCCATTTTGGACACCACCCCAGAAAACCAGCAATCCGGCCATCGGAAAGGCAGGAAGATTCATCGTATTAAACCGGTTAACCGTAGCTTCATACAGCGTGCCGAACGGACATTCCAGGATAAGTGCATCCGGGTGAATAGCTAATTTGCTGGCAGCATGAAGAATTGCAGCTGCGCCCATTGAGGTGCCAAAGAGAATGATCGGACCGTCATATTTCTTACTTAGATAATTGTAAACAGCTTTCACGTCATACATCTCGTGGTACCCGATCGACGTGGAGGATCCACTTGACCCACCGCTACCCCGAAAATCCACCAGCACCGTGCGGTAGCCCAGGCGTCTGAAGCGCTGAGCTTGTTCCAACAAGGAAGTTCGGTCTGCGAAATATCCGTGAAACATGGCGACTGTTCCTTTATTTTTTGCGGCATCAATTTCCCACAAGGCAATGGAATCATTTTCAACCGACAACCACGTGGATGTAAAGGCAACTTCCGGAACGGTGTAATTTTCCGGACGAGGCAGGGAAACGCCGGTGAAAAGGACATTGAGCCGTTGCAGGCTGGTTAATTCCTCCGGTGGAGGTGTTCTGGCCTCCTGTGATGTGAAATGAGTAAAATTCCAGGCATGTAAATAGGCCACGAAATTCATCAGAAGAACCAATAAAAAAATCCCAATAACCGCTTTACGCAAAGATTTCTTACTTATATGGGAAATGGACATTTTCATAGGTACGAATCAGTATGAAGGTAATTAAACATATCATTTACAAATACTTACTATCGGATTATTCTATTAATTTTCTCATAATTCCAATCATTTCCGGCATGTTTTAAAAAATGATCAATCAGACTAAAAAAATTTAGATGTAATAAATTGCTTCAAATTATGATCATTTTATTATATTGAGCCGTGTTTAGGGAGGTATTTAGAAGTTAGTTGTTTTCTCCCGATGTAGGAAATGTTCAAAAAAGGACTATTTTTAGGTTTAATACTTAATTTTTTTAAACGGAGAATGACCATATTCAGGTTCATATCTATTCTATTTTTATCGATATTTTATCTTTTTAATAAATCTTATCTCCAGGAAATAACCCCATTTTATGGCCAAGCTGAAAAATATTATTAAGCAACTTTCGGATAATGATTATCAGGCGATCAAGGACTCCTTGATTGAAAGTAGCGCCGAGAAATCGGCCTATCTGTTGCAGTCCATGCGCGAGAGGCAATTATCGGATGCCAAGATCATGGACGAACTGGAAGTAAATACCAATGCGTATTATACATTACGTTCGCGCCTGAACCAGAAGATCGAGGAATATCTGCTGCAACAAATGGAAAGTCCAAGGACGGACATTCTGAAGAAAGTAGCCAATATAAATGAGATCATTTTTACCAAGAAAAAGGACATCGCGATTGCCACGTTAAAGAAGCTGGAAAAGGAACTGCTTGACTATGATCTCTCGAACGAATTAACCGTCGTTTACAAGTCATTAAAGAAACTGCATATTAATTCTCCCGACCTGTTTAATTACAGTCAGCTTTATAACCGTCACGTGGCCTACATGCTTGCGGTGGACAAGGCCGAGGATTTGTTAGCTGAATATTTTAAAAAATACGGGTATTATACCTTGTCGGGTGAGGAGATCGATAAGATGGAACTCGAACTCCTGATGAAGGAAATGGGCAATGTTGCCGCGTTATATGAGTCACATCGCTTATATGTGTACCATAGTTGCATGGCAATTTTCCACCGCTTGTTTGTGGAAGGAGGGGAGAGCATCAGTGACGAACACGAGCCTATTGAGGATATCCTTGATAACGTGGAGAAGATTTTCGAATCCTACAGTCTTGATTCTATTTATTACCATCTGAACCTGGTGTTTGAATTCCTCAAATTGGAATACTACAACCATTACGGCGTGTACCGGAAGGCGGAGAAGTATTTTGAGGAGGTAAATGATGCCATCAGTAACCTTTTGACCAACTATACGCAATACACCTATCCTGCTCAGTTTCTGCTCACCAAAGTCAACCGTCACATCAGGTTTGATACAGTGAATCAAATGTATGAGGAGAACGAAAACCTCTTTGTAGAATACGAATTTGATACGCAGGATGTGCCAAACTACGTAACGTATAGTTTGTACCATGCCATCAGTTGTTACTATGTGGAGAAATACTCCGAAGCAAGCCGCTGGATCAACAAGCTGTTGAATGAAATCAGTTTGAAGAAGTATCCGCTGGTATTGTTGGAAATCAAAATTGTGCTGGCCCTCCAGTATTGCCTGATGCGTGACTACGAATTATTCAATCAGTTGATCAACAGTATTCAGCGACACATTCGCCTGGTAGGTAAAGATAAATGCGAACACATCCAGATTCTTTCTAAAATTTTGAAGATTTCGATTTCAGAGAAACGGAAGAATAAGGAACAAAAAATCAAATCGCTGCTTGGTAAGTTCAATGAAATAAATACGAACCACTTCACACCGTGTAAGCTGATTCGTATGGATGAAGATTTTGTTGACAGACTGACTGTTTAAATTTGATCTATAGGTAGAAAAAAACCCCGGGATTGTTAAGGCTCGGGGTTTTTTTATGTTCAACGCGATGGGGTTCTATCTCCTTCGTATACCGTTTAATGAAAGGACTCGATTCCCGGGTATCCCGATTACCCACCTGATGGCGTCTGCCAAGAAAACCTTCCGGGTCAAAAAAAAAGCCGGATTAACTAATCCGGCTTTGTATATTTTAAGGGAACAATTGATCAGATGTCAATCTTATCCAGTGTAGCCTGTGAAAGCGGCTTGTTTAGATACTGCTTTACATACGAATACTTTTTAGACTTGTTTACATCCTGAGGATTGATGGAAGATGTCAGCATAACAATTTTGCATTTGGACCTGGTTTCATCCGAGAGTTTTTCAAACTCATCCAGAAATTGAAACCCATCCATCAACGGCATGTCGATATCTAAAAAGATCACATCCGGAAGTACGCGTTCTCCTGCTTCCAGACGTTCCATATTCTTCAGAAATTCCATCGCGCTTTTTGCGCCGGTATGTGTGAAAATATGGTGAGCAATGTTAGCTGCCTCAATCATTTTTTGATTAATGAGATTATCTATCTCATTATCGTCAACTAACATTACTGTGTTAAACTTATTTTTGTTTTCTGCCATAGAGTGGTGATAATAATCAGGTCTAATATAGTCTTTACGTGGATAATTTACAAAATAATACTTCTGCATCCCAAATAAATTGAATGCGCCATAGATTACTTATTTAATCGGTCAATTCTTTATTACTAAAGATCAAATTTGATTCCCTGTGCCAAGGGAAGATCTGCCCCATAATTTATGGTATTGGTTTGACGTCGCATATAGATTTTCCAGGCATCGGAACCGGATTCCCGTCCACCGCCGGTTTCTTTTTCTCCGCCAAATGCCCCGCCAATTTCTGCCCCGGAGGTCCCAATATTTACGTTTGCGATTCCGCAGTCAGATCCATTGGTTGATAGGAAATATTCCGCTTTGCGCATATTGGTTGTCATGATGGCAGAGGATAATCCCTGCACTACACCATTTTGCATGGCTACTGCTTCTTCCAGCGTGTTGTAGCGCATCAGATACAGAATCGGCGCGAAGGTTTCGTGCTGAACAATCGCCATGTCGTTGGAGGCTTCGGCAAGGACCGGACGGACGTAACAGCCTGAGGCATATTCTTCTCCTGCCAGGACCCCGGCGTCTGAAATTACCTTACCACCCTGTTGGCCAATCTGATCGATGGCATCCTGGTACATTTTCACGGCATCCGTATCGATCAACGGTCCTACGTGGTTATTTTCATCCAGCGGGTTGCCGATACGAAGCTGCTTATAGGCATTCACCAGTTTTTCTTTTACCGTATCGTAAAGGCTGTCATGAATTATTAATCGTCGGGTGGAAGTACAACGTTGACCACAGGTGCCGACTGCTCCAAAAAGTGCACCGGTAATGGACATCTCCAGGTCTGCTTCCTCGGTAATAATAATTGCGTTGTTGCCTCCTAGTTCCAGTAAGGATTTACCCAGTCTTGCGCCAACGGCAGCCCCGACTTTTTTCCCCATCCGGGTTGATCCGGTGGCAGAGACCAATGGTATTCGCGTGTCATTTGAAATTAACTCACCAATGCGGTAGTCGCCGTTTACAACACACGATACACCTTCCGGCACATCGTTTTGTTCGAATACTTTTGCGACAATATGCTGACAGGCTACTGAGCAAAGCGGGGCTTTTTCAGAAGGCTTCCAGATACAAACGTCCCCGCAAACCCACGCCAGCATGGTAGTCCAGGAGCAGACGGCCACAGGAAAATTGAAGGCACTGATAATTCCGAAGATGCCCAGGGGATTATATTGTTCATACATTCAATGAATTGGACGTTCAGAATGCATGGTTAATCCATGCAATTGCCGGGACAGGCCAACAGCAAAGTCACAGATATCAATCATTTCCTGAACTTCTCCAAGTCCTTCCTGATAGGATTTTCCCATCTCATAGGAGACAAGTTTCCCCAGGTCTGCTTTATGTGCCCGGAGCGAATCGCCGATTTGGCGAACTACCTCTCCACGTTTCGGGGCCGGGACATTTCTCCAGGTTGTAAAAGCTTCCTGAGCCTTTACAATCACTTTTTCATATTCTTCTTCTGTGGTTACACTCACTTTTCCGGTGAAACGGATGTGATTAATTCATCACCTTCCGCGAACCAGTCAGATCCGGTGGAGGTACCTTTATTGAGATCCTTCAGACCCAAATTTTGAAGGGCTTCCTGTATGCCGAAGGCATCTTTTTCGATGGTTGTGCTGGATTGATTTGTCATACAACAAAGGTAGGCAATGCGGATAAATTCAGCGTGTGAATACCGAAGAGAATTCGGATTAATTGAAGTCCGGGTAAAAATTGATTAGGGAGTCAGGGGAGAAGGCTACATTTTACCAGTTTACCCCATAGATTCCTTCTTCTCCGTTTTCATAAACGCCTTCAACAAGGAAACTGCCATTTTTGGCCTCCAGGATTTGATTGAATTTCTCCAGATCGGTCACGAGGATTTTATCAATATGTGTGATAATAAATCCTTCCTTTAAACCGGCTTCCTGCCAGGGCCCGTCAGAAATGCTTTTGACACGAATTCCCCCTTCAATGCCAAAACTCTCCATCCTGCTGAGTCCGATTTCTTCAAAGGTAGCCCCTTCAATATTTTCTCTTATTTCCCTGGGCTGTACAGTGGCATTCCCCTCAAAATGACGGAGGACGGC